>DATLYW010000038.1 GCA_035574315.1 Candidatus Zixiibacteriota bacterium | reverse complement strand
AAAACCGCCGCTCGAGTCGCTCCGCGCCACTGCATCGCCCAATGTGACGATGGCGCCCGCAAGCGGTTTTCCCGTCGCCGCGTCGAATACCCTCCCCCTGTGCGCCGAGTCATCGCCCGCCACGACCGCGAGCACGACCGTCCACAGGAGGCAAGAAACCGCTCGCAGGTTTTTCACGGTTTTCCGCCCGGGAATCTACCGTCGGGAAGCTTCCGCGTTTCCGCTTCTCGTGTCGAACCCGGCTGGACGCTTGACCATCGAGCCGCGGCGCGGCGGGCCACGGCTACATTCGCGGTCCGCATACCGGCGAACTCACTGCCGGTAGCCCCTCTCTCGATGCTCTCGCCGGCCCGCCAGGATTTCGGCGAACGCCTTTGCTCCGTGCTCCTGCTGGACGAGGTAGCGCGGCAACGCCATGACTGGATCGGACGATCTTACGTGACGGCCAGCGAGGGTAAAACCGGCGCCGTAGCCGGCCTCCACGGCTCTGGCGACCAACTCGTCATCGTAGATGCCAAAGGGCCACGCGAGCATATCGACTTTGGCGCCGAGCTTCGTCTCCAGCACCGCCTTTGACTTCCGCAACTGCATGTCGACGAACTTCCGGTACTCGGCCGAACTCAGCTTTCGTTTTTCGTCTTTGAAGTTGGGGTGCCAGTACGAATGCGATTGGACGTCGAAAAGCCCGGTGTCCTTGAGCTCCAGAAGCTGTTCCCACGTGAGCGCGTATTCCGCGTTGCTGATCGCCGACGGGTAGACGAAGAGCGTGACCGGAATTCGATACTTCCGGGCCAGAGAAGCCATGTGGCCGTAAACGGAACGATGGCCGTCATCCGCCGTGATCGCTACGGAGCGAGGGCCGACCTCCGCCATTCCGGTCAGGTGATGACGCACCAGCTCCCGAACGGTAATGACCCGATACCCGTGGTCGTGCAGATACCTCAGGTGCGACTCGAAAAGGGAAACCGTAACGGTCATGCGATCCGCCGCGACGGGTCCGAACCGATGATAGACGAGCACGGGGACCGCCGTGGAGCTGTCGGCAAGGGGCGCTGCTCGGCCCCGATGAGCGGCGCCGACCCAGACGCACGCGGCGGCAACGAGCGCGATCGCCGCGCGCCGGTCCGTCCGCCGAGCGCACCGCGTTCGTGCGGGCGCTCCTATTCCACGCAGCTCTGGGTACAGCCCTTTCTTTTGGGCCATAGGCTGCAGCTTCTTATGGAGAACTGCTTTTTCTTGGGCTTTCCGCTCGGGCTCGGGGCGCGGTCGATCAGGATCTCGGCGGGTTGATCGAACTCGGGGCACTCGACGACTTTCCTGGAACGATAGCGGCGCGCCATCGGCATGAACACATCGCGGCGTCCGAGCGCCAGGCGCGCCAGGGTCGATAGAAAGGTGTTCATTGGCTTTACCTCGACCGGCAGGGGGTCGCAAAATGCATACCTTCGGGGCGGCCGGTTTTCGCTCTGGATCGAAGGGCCTGCTTCGCAAACCTGCAATTTTTCTCGCCGCGGATTTTCACGGCAGGGAAGCGTTCAGACTTTCAAGGCCCCGCCCGGCAAGAAGAACTCGGCTAAACGGGCGTTCCCCGGCACGGCCGCGGGTGGCACGGGCTTTGCGGAAACCTATCGAAAAACATTGTTCCGGAGCTCCGCAAACGTGTAGCTTGTTTGCCGCCGGTGCGGCGGAGGGCCGCACCGGCGCCGGAGGGTCGAGATGAAGCTTACCCTGAGCGTTGTCAAGGCCGACATCGGCTCCATCGGAGGGCACATCTGCCCGTCCCAACAACTGCTCCAGGCGGTGCGCAGTCACGTCCTGGAAAAAGGCTCGAATATCCTTTTGGACAGCTACATTGGCTATACCGGCGACGACATAGCGATCGTTGCCTGTCACACGCGCGGGCCCAACGACGTCCAGGTCCACAAGCTCTGCTGGGATGCCTTTATGGCGGGAACAGAGGTGGCAAAGGGCCAGGGGCTTTACGGGGCGGGACAGGATCTCCTCCGGGACGCATTTGCCGGCAATATCCGCGGCATGGGACCCGCCGTCGCGGAAATAGAGTTCGAGGAAAGACCGAACGAGCCGTTCTTGTTCTTCGCCGCCGACAAGACGGATCCGGGGGCGTACAATTTGCCGCTCTATCTGGCTTTTGCAGATCCCATGAATACGCCGGGCCTGATTCTCTCCCCGGGCATGGCTCGAGGATTCAGGTTCGTGATCATGGACGTGAATTACACCGAAGGCGATCGCGTCATCGAGCTGAGCGCGCCCGAGGATCTCTATCGCATCGCGGCGCTCCTGCGCGACACCGAGCGGTACGTGGTCGAGTCGATCTGGTCGCGCAGCACCGGCGAGCAGGCGGCCACCGTATCGACGTCTCGACTGCACAACATCGCCGGCAAGTATACCGGCAAGGACGATCCCGTGATGCTCGTCCGGGTGCAAAAGGATTTTCCGGCAACGGGCGAGGTGGTCGCGCCCTATGCCATCGGCCCCTACGTCGCCGGAAGCATGCGCGGGTCGCACCAGATGCCCCTGATGCCGGTGCCGTTGAATTCCGGCACCAGCTATTTCGACGGCCCGCCCGTGGTGAGCTGCGCTGCGTTTTCCGTGCACCGAGGGAAATTCACGGAGCCGGTGGACGTTTTTGCGCATCCTTTCTGGGATTCCGTCCGCGACACGGTTTCCAGAAAAGCCGTCGACATGCGGCGGCAGGGGTTCTTCGGCGCCGCGATGCTTCCGATGTCGGAGCTGGAATATACCGGCATCGTGGAAACCCTCAAGGCGCTGGAACACCGCTTTACGGTGCGACCCTGAGCCGTTTGCCGGCCGCGGACCGGCCGGCGGAGGAGGGCATTCGCAACAGACGCTGGCAGCGCCTCGGCCGCCGCTTCCATCGTGGCCCCTTGACGGCGCCGAAAGCGGATTTAATTTTACGCCGCTAGGACTTTGTGAGGGAAGGAGGTTTTTTTATGCCCGTAAAAATCAGGCCCTTGCACGATCGGGTGATCGTCAAGCGAATCCAGGAAGAGGAGAAAACCCAGGGTGGGATCATCATCCCGGACACCGCCAAGGAAAAACCCCAGGAAGGGACCGTCGTCGCGGTGGGGCCGGGCAAAAGGGAAGAGGACGGGAAGATCATCCCCCTGGATGTCAAACCGGGTGACAGGATCCTGTTCGGCAAGTACGCCGGTACGGAGATCAAGCTCAACGGTGAGGAGCACTTGATCCTGAGAGAAGACGACATACTTGGCGTGGTCGAATAAGGCGGGAGGGACTATGGCTGCAAAAGACGTTCGATTCGGCGCCGAGGCACGCGCCAAGGTGCTGCGAGGGGTCAATCTGTTGGCCGATGCCGTGACCGTAACGCTGGGACCGAGAGGGCGCAATGTCTGCCTGGAGAAGTCCTGGGGGGCTCCCACGGTCACCAAGGACGGCGTGACGGTGGCGAAAGAGATCCAGCTCGAGGACAAGTTCGAGAATATGGGGGCCCAGATGGTCAAGGAGGTCGCCAGCAAGACCTCCGAAGTCGCCGGCGATGGAACCACGACCGCCACCGTTCTGGCGCGAGCGATCTTCAGCGAAGGAGTCAAGCTCGTTGCGGCCGGGCACGATCCCATGAGCATCAAACGGGGTATCGACAAGGCCGTGAACAAGATCGTGGAGGAGCTGAAGTCGCTCTCCAAGCCCACCCGGGAGCGGGAGGAGATCGCCCAGGTAGGGACGATCTCCGCCAATAACGACAAGTCGATCGGCGACATCCTGGCCGAAGCGATGGACAAGGTGGGCAAGGAAGGCGTCATCACCGTGGAGGAAGCCAAGGGGCTGGAGACCACCCTTGACCTTGTCGAGGGGATGCGCTTCGACCGGGGGTACCTCTCGCCCTACTTCATCACCGATCCGGAGCGGATGGAGTGCGTCTACGAGGATGTCTATCTGCTCATTCACGAAAAGAAGATCTCCAACATGAAGGACCTCCTGCCGATCCTGGAGGAGGTGGCCAAGACCGGCAAGCCGCTGGTCATCATCGCCGAGGACGTCGAAGGCGAAGCGCTGGCGACGCTCGTGGTCAACAAGATCCGGGGCACGCTGAAATCCGTTGCGGTCAAGGCGCCCGGGTTCGGCGACCGGCGCAAGGCGATGCTGGAGGATATCGCGATCCTCACCGACGGCAAGATGATCGCCGAAGAGCTGGGCATCAAGCTCGAGAATGTAACGCTGAAGGATCTCGGGCGCGCCAAAAAGGTGATCGTGGACAAGGACAACACCACGATCGTCGAAGGCGCCGGCAAGAAGTCGGCGATTGAAGGGCGGATCGCCCAGATCCGCGCCCAGATCGAGGAAACCACCTCCGACTACGACCGCGAAAAACTCCAGGAGAGACTGGCCAAGCTCGCCGGAGGCGTTGCGGTCATCAAGGTCGGCGCCGCCACCGAGGTCGAGATGAAGGAGAAGAAAGCCCGGGTGGAAGACGCGCTGCACGCGACCCGCGCGGCGGTCGAGGAAGGCATCGTCCCGGGCGGCGGCGTGGCGCTCATCCGCGCCTCGGCGGGACTGGCCAACCTGCGGGTTCCCGAGGACGAAAAGTTCGGCGTGCAGATCGTGCAGCGCGCGGTCGAAGAGCCGCTGCGCTGGATCGCACGCAACGCGGGCATGGACGGCTCGGTGGTCCTGGAGAAGGTGAAATCGGGCAAGGGAGCCTACGGCTTCAACGCCGTCACCGGGGAGTTCGAGGACCTGGTCAAGGCGGGCGTGGTGGATCCGACCAAGGTGGTGCGCACCGCGCTGCAGAACGCCGCTTCGGTGGCCAGTCTCTTGATCACCACGGAAGCGATGATCGCCGAGAAGCCGGAAAAAAAGGCGCCGCCCGCGCCGACGCCGCCCGGCGAGGAGTTCTGAGCTCGACCGGTCGATCCGGCGGAAGGCGTCCGCGAGCGGGCGCCTTCCGCTCTTCCGGCGGGGCTATTCCTGCGGGGCCGGGGGCTTTTCCGCGACGCGCACTTTTCCGGCCGCGATCTCGCGCAACGCCGTCACGATTTCCCGGTTGTCGGTTTCGACAAGCGGCTTTGCGCCTTTCAACAGCTGCTTGGCCCTTTTCGTGGCGACCATGACCAGCTGAAAGCGGTTGGGGATCTTCTGCAGGCAGTCCTCTACCGTGATCCGCGCCATAACTCGCTCCTTTCTCTCCGGTCACCGTGGCATATCCCTGTTGATCCATTTTTTCGCATTACGCAAGATCGGGGCCGCCACGCCCTTTCGGGCGGAATCCCACCCCTTTTACGATCAGCTCCCGCACGGTGGCGCGCACCTCGGAGCCCAAAAACTCGCGACTGAGCCATGCGTTGCTCTCGACATGATCCGTCCGAGTCGGAATGAGAAACCTGCTCTCGCCGGCCGCGAGCGCGGCAAACGGTATGATCTGGTCGGCGGCGTAACGGTCGAGGGTCGCGCCGCTCTGCAAATCTTCCAGGAGCTGGCGCGCGGCATAGCTGCCGATCGCTTCGGAGCGCCTTCCCGGTGCGCCCGCCCGGTCCGCGCCGATGAGGGCGCCTCCTGAGAGCTCGGCAACCAGCGCGAGGCCGGCCCCCGCTTGCAGCGCGCTCTCGTCGTAAACCTCCTCGATCTCGGCGTGGTAACCGGCCGCCTCGAGCACCTGCCGGGCCGCCTGAGCCATTCGGCTGCTGACAGCCTGGCTTTTCAGCCGGGAAGAAATGGCGACGCCTCCTACCCGCGCCACCGCGCCCTGGTGCTCGAGCACCAGCGGCTTTAGCGGCCCGCCGGTCGGCTCGACCATAAGATGCAGGATGCCGCCGCCGGCAGGCACGTAGCCGGGGCGCTCCATGCGCGCCGACGCCCGCACTCCCATGCGTCCGACGAGGGGGAGCAGCACGCGCTCGAAATGATAAAAGGACGGGGCGAAATCCTGAAAAAGGCCCCCGCGCAGCTCCGCCGCCGTCGGCACCGCGCGTAGCGCCAGCAGGGGCAGGACCGCGATGGCCAGCGCTACCGTCGATCCCGCCGAGCCGACGTCCCACACGTAACGCCTCTCGTCGCTCGGGTTTCCCGGCCGAAAGGTCAGCTCTTGCGCTCCGAGCGTCAGGGAGTCGCAGGTCCCGTTCACGAGCTGGCGAATCGATTCCACTACCTGGAGGTGCTGGCGGCGAAGCCCTGGCTTGGGCCGCTTCACCCGGATGTTGAAGATGCGGACCGGTGTGCCCGTGAGCGCCGAGAAGGCCACCGCCTGGCGCACGATCGTGCCGCTTCCGGAATAACACGAGCCGTCGATTTCCAGCATCTGGCGTTCGCTCGATCGTTCAAAGTTCATGGTTCAGCGTGAAAACCCGAAACAGGGAAGCGGGAACCGGAAACGATTCCTTGTGCCGGTGTCCACCGATCCCCGGGCTCCTCAGTAAACAGCCCCCTTCCGGCCTCGAGCATCGCGTTCCACCATGCGCGCCAACCTGCGGCCCGCTTCGACGTCCACGCGCGCGAGCAGAGCCGCGCCGGCGACGAACAGCGCCGCCACCGACAGGATGCCCCAACGGCTGCTGCCGGTAAGCTGGCCGATCATGCCGAAGACAGCCGGTCCGACGATCCCCGCCAGCTTTTCCCCGGTGCTGAAGAAGCCGAAGAATTCGGCGCTCTGCAGCTTCGGGACCATCGAGGCGAACAGGGAGCGGCTCAGCGCCTGGGTCCCGCCCTGCACCAGCCCCACGGCGATCGCGAGCACGTAAAAGTGAAACGCGCTCGTCATGAAAAACCCGGCCACGGTGATCAGCGTGTAGACCGCCAGGCCGGCAAAAATCGCGCGCTTCGCTCCCAGACGGAGAGCGAGCGAGCCGAACGCAAGCGTGCTGGGAAATCCGATCAGCTGCGTGAGGATCAAGGCGATCAGCATTCGATCGTGCGGCACGCCGATTTCGTCGCCGTACGCAGCCGCGAGCTTGATGATCGTGCCGATGCCGTCGTTGTATGTCCAGAACGCAACGAGGAAAAGCCCCGCCTGACGGTACCGGCGGATCTGGCGGAGCGTGCCGGCCAGCCGTTGAATACCGCCGATCATCAGCCGCGAGATGGAACGACCCTGGTCGCTTCTCGCGCTCGGCTCCGTCACGTTGCGGAACAGCGGCCAAGCGAACACGAGCCACCAGACCGCGACGCTCGCGAAACAGACGCGCAGCGCGAAATCCCGGTCGGGCATCCAGAACCAGGTCGGGCGGGCGAGCCAGAGCGCGTTGAGAGCGAGAAGCAGTCCGCCCCCGAGATACCCGAGCGCGTAGCCGCGCGCCGACACGCGGTCCGTGTCCTCCCGCCGAGCGACGTGCGGAAGCAGGGCCTCGTAAAAAATGTTTCCCGCGGCAAATCCCGTGTTGCCCAGCGCGAAGGCCAGCGAGCCGAGCAGAAAGCCGTTCGGGCCCAGAAATGCAAGGCTCGCCGTCCCCGAGACGCCGAGGAGGACGGCGGCGCCGAGAAAGCGCTTTCGCCGGTTCGCGAGATCCGCAACCGCCCCCAGGAGCGGACCGACCGCCGCGACCGCAAGCAACGAGACGGAGGTCGTGTACGCCCAGTAGGCCGTGGCGTCGGCGGGCGAGCCGCCAGCGTTGAGTACGAGCGTGCGATAGTAGACGGGGAAGACTGCCGTGAGCACGACCACCGCAAACGCCGAGTTGGCCCAGTCGTACATCGCCCACGCGCGGACGACGCGCTCGTAATCGCCCGCCGCGGACGCCGTACGGGATCCGACGTCTGCCTCGCCTGCTGTCATCGTTTCCGTGCCGGCGTCCATCAGGGCCGCGGACGCACCACGAGCACCGGTCTGGTCGAGTGGCGAACGACCCGCTCCGTCACGCTTCCCAGAAGCCACCGCCCGACCGCGGACCGACCGCGCGTCGTCATCGCCACGAGGCTGTGCGGAGTACCCTCGGCGAGGTCGATGATTTCCGCGGCCGCCCCGCGAGTGCTCTCCGCGATCACGGCGCGCGAGACGCGGGCAAGACCCTGGCGGCGGAGTCGGCGCGTTTTCTGCTCCAGGTACTCGGCGATCTCGGCCTCCGCGCGCGCTCGAATCGTCCTGCGGTCCGCGGCGGACGCGCCGAAAAATGGCAGAAGGTCGTCCACTCGTTCGAAATAGATCCCCAGCAGAACCCGCGCCAGCAGAACCTCCAAGTTCAGCCGGTCTGCGAGGCGCGCCGCCACTGGCAGCGCTTCCTCCGCGGCCGTCGAGCCGTCCAGCGGCACCACCACGGTTTCCAGGTGCGCCACCGAGCCTGTCGCCTCCCCCGCCCGAACAATCAGCAACGGCTCTCTCCCCGCGCGCAGGACTTTTTCAGCGACGCCGCCCAGGAGCCACCTGTGAGCGCCCGAGTAGCCGTGCGCCGACATCGCCACCAGCGTCCCCGCGAGCTCAGCGGAGACGTCGATAATCCTGGCCGCCGGATCGCCCCGCTCGACCCGACACTCGACGTGCGGGCAGCCGGACAGGGAGGCCGCAGTAGCCTCCAGGTACTCGTTCGAGGGCACGGTCGATGCCGCCCGGCCGGGCTGCTCGACCAGCAACAGCTCCACGCGCGCGGCGCAAACCGGGGCGAGCAGTCGGACGTACGGGAGGATCGCTTCTGCCGCTGTCGAACCATCCAACGGAACCAGGAGCCGCCTGTACACGCGAACCTCCTTTCGTAAAACCGGCCGCGCCCTCGCTCCGGCAGTATTTTACCGGGCGAGGCGCCGAAGCCCGTATCGTGCCGCGAGCGCGCGCGCGCCACGGTATTCGGCGGCCGAGATCCGCCGGTCGAGCGGAGGATATTCGCCGGCGCGGTAGCAGGGCCGATACTGATCCATGAGGTTCAGGTAGGTGTTCGGAGAGATCTCGCGGGCGATGAAACGCAAAACCTCCTCGGTCCCCGAAAGATCGTCGGGGAGGACCAGGTGGCGGACGAGGAGCCCGCGCCGCGCCAGTCCGTTTCGGTCCAGCACGAGGTCGCCGACCTGGCGATGCATCTCCTTTACTGCGGCACGGTTGACCTCGACGTAATTTCGCACCTTCGAGTACTTGCGCGCGACCGCGGAGTCGCCGTATTTCATGTCGGGCATGTAGATGTCGATCACGCCGTCGAGGAGAGCCAGCGCTTCGGCGCTGTCATAGCCTCCGGTATTGTAAACCAGCGGCAAGCGCAACCCTTCTCGGGCGGCGATCTCGATTGCGGCGAGGATCTGCGCAACGACGTGGCTCGGGCTGACGAAATTGATGTTGTGACAGCCCCGCTCCTGAAGATCGAGCATCATCGCGGCAAGCTCCCGCGGCTCCACCTCCCTTCCGGCCCCTTTCTGGCTGATTTCCCAGTTCTGGCAAAACACGCAACGGAGATTGCACCAGCTGAAGAAGATCGTCCCCGAGCCGTTCCAGCCCCTGAGCACGTCCTCCTCTCCGTGGTGTGGGCCGAAGCTGTGGACGACAGCCCGCTCGCCCGTCCGGCAGACCGCTCCCTCGATGGTGACCCGACGGTTGACGCGACAATACCGGGCGCAGAGATCGCAGCTCTCGAGATGGCGAAAGGCCAGGAGAGCGCGCTTCTCCAGCTCTCCCGAGCGGGAGAGATTCAAATAGGACGGCTCGATCTCCGTTGCGAAACCACCTGCTCCGCGCCACGGGAAAATCCGTGCGTTCTTCCCGTCCGCGGCGTGAGCTGGAGCGAATGGCGCGGACCCGAGCGCGCGTGCGAAACCCTCCGCCGGCTCTCACTCGCAGGTAGCGCCGGCGCGCCGCTCCACTGTCGCAAGGCGACTCCAAAGGCCTCTGCCGATCACACGGCTGCTAGAGCCGGCCTTTAGCCACCCCTCCGGCCCCGCCGAAGCAGAAATCCCATCGCGATGCCAGCGGCGGCTGCGATCCCCAGCGCGGTCCACGGATTCTTGCGGCAATAATCCTTCACCGAGACCACTGCTTGCTCGGCTTTGGCCTGCAAAGCTCCCTCCTTTTTTCCGAAGACGTCTTTCACTTCCAGAAGTTTCTTCCCCACGCGCTCACGCAAGCCGGCAAGCCGCTCTCCCGTCCGGCTGGAAGCGCTTTTCACCAGTTCCTCGACGTCGCCGACCAGCACCTTGATATCCGAAGCAACCTTTTCCCTTGCCGTATTCTCCATAAGACCTCCTTCTTCCGATTACTTGGTTCTCGCTGGCAAACGCATGCGGGCAAATTCGCACAAAACGTGCCACGGTGCGGCGGTCGCTTTCTCCGTGTCCCCCATTACGCACTCTCCGGCGGTTCGCGAATACGGTAAAAAATGCGGCCCTGCAGCGCAGAATTGCAAAAGCTCGGGGCGCTGCGTCCGGCACGCGGGTTGCTCGACTTCGTAAGGAGGGCTCAAAAGCGAGAGGGAGCTTGATCACCGACCCCGAAGGTGTCGAGTTTTTGCAGTGGTGCTTGCCCAGGCTCGGTCTGCGGTGGCCGGGCTTCCGCAAGGTGCGGCGCCAGATCTACAAGCGCCTCAACCGTCGTCTGGAGGAGCTCCGGCTCCCCGGGCTCGCGCCCTACCGCCGGTATCTCGAGGACCACCCCGGGGAATGGGCGCTGCTCGACGGTTTTTGCCGGATCGGCATCTCCCGCTTCTACCGCGACCGCGGCGTTTTCGAGCTTCTGGAGCGTGAAATTTTTCCGGAGCTGGGGCGCCTGGCGCTCGAACGCGGGGATGTCGCTCTGCGCTGCTGGAGCGCCGGATGTGCCGGAGGCGAGGAGCCCTACACGGTCGTGATCGTGTGGAGGCACGGCGTGGCGAGCCGCTTTCCCGCCCTCGCTCTTGATGTCGTCGCGACCGACGTCGATCCCGCGGCGATCCGTCGAGCGGAGCGCGCCTGCTACCGGCCCTCCTCCGTCCGAGAGCTGCCGGCCGATTGGCGGGCTCGGGCGTTCACCGTTGTCGGCGACGAGCTGTGCCTCAAAGACGAGTATCGCGCCGCGGTCACCTTCAGGGTCGAGGACGTCCGCGACAGCGCGCCCGGGGGGCCGTTCCACCTCATCCTTTGCCGCAATCTCGCCTTCACTTACTTCGACGAGCCACTGCAGAGAAAAATTCTCGGCCTGCTCCATGACAGGCTCGCCGCCGGAGGGGTGCTGATCATCGGCAAGCTCGAGCGCCTTCCCGAAAGGCCTCCGGGGCTGCAGCCATGGTCGCCCGGGTCGATGGGCGTGTACCGAAAGACCCCCGAAGATCGGAACGGCTGAACGAGCGCGGGCTTGGCACGCTATTGGCTTTTACGAGCGCTATCGAACTTGAACCGCCGCGAAGCGGCCTAGTCTCGGGGAGGTTTCATGCTTGTCGGCAAGCGCATGACGAAAAACCCGGTGACCGTGGCGCCGGAAGATCTCTTGGTGCAGGCACGTCTCAAAATGCAAAAAGGCGGGTTTCGCCGGCTCCCGGTCGTGGTCGGGGACCGGCTCGTCGGCATCATCACGGACCGCGATATCAGGGAGCACGTGGGTTATCTGGACCGGACACCGGTCAAGGTGGCGATGACGGAAAAGCCCATTACCGTGACGCCAGCGACCACGGTGGAGGCCGCGACTCACCGTTTGCTCAAGCGCAAGATAGGCGGCTTGCCCGTCGTCGAGAACGGCCGGCTCGTCGGAATCATCACCACCAGCGATATCCTGCAAGCTTTTCTCGAGGTGAGCGGGGCGGCCGAAGAAGGCACCGCGCGGATCGACTTCGTGATGGAGGGCGCCGAGCATGGCTTTGCGCAGGCCGTGAGGACCGTGACGGAGCTGGGCGGCGAGGTTCTCGGCATGGGAACCTTCCGGGGAAAATGGGGCGAAAGCACTGTTTGCTACCTGCGCTTGCGCACCGGCGACCCCGAGTCCATCGCCCAGGCGCTCAAGGGGAAAGGCTTCGAGGTTCTCGGCATCCAGCCGGTCGCCGAGTAAGGGACGTCGGACCTTCCCGCCGCCGGATCAAGTCTGGCCGGCCCGTTCCAGATAAGTACCGTCGGACGGGTCGACACGGATCAGATCTCCAGCCCGGATGAACGACGGCACCTGAATTGTAACACCGGTCTCCAGCGTGGCCGGTTTGTACGACGCGCTCGCCGTCGCCTTTTTGATCGCGGGCGGAGTTTCCGCGACCTTCAATTCAACGACCGCCGGAAGCTCTATGGCAACGGGCCGGTTCTCGAAGAAGCGGGCTTCCACGACCTGCCCGGGCAAGAGATAGTCGAGCATCCCGCCGACCGCTTCGGCCGTCAACGTAACCTGCTCGTAGGTTTCGGTGTCCATGAAGACGTGGAGATCGCCGTCCCGGTAGAGGTATTGCATCGCGCGTTCTTCGAGCACGGCCTGCTCGATCTCGTCCTCGGAGCGAAACTTGTGCTCGGTACCGACGCCGGTCCGGAGATTCTTGAGCTTCGCCTGAACGAAGCCCCGCTTGTTGCCCGGCGTGAGATGTTTCGCCGCGGTGACACGGTAGAGATCTCCCTCATGGACCACGATCATCCCTGCCCTCAATTGCGTCGCCTGTATCATTTCCCCTCCCGTCGGCCTTGGTCAGGCGGCTTCGACCTGCACGAAATCGAGATCGACGGGCGTCGGCCGGCCGAACACGCTGAGAGCTACCCTTACTCGGGATCGATTAGACTGAACCGCCTCCACCGTGCCGGTGAAATCACGGAACGGCCCGTCTACCACCCGCACTTTCTCCCCGATGAAGAACGCCATCTTCGGGCGCGGCGCGAGTGCCGTCGCCTCGACCCGCTCCATGACACCCCTCACATCCCGTTCGGGTACGACGACCGGACGGCCGGACTCGCCCAGGAACCCGAGGACCTTGGGGACGGAGCGCACGAGCGCTTGCGTCTCCTCGTCGAGCGTCATTTGCACGAAGAGGTAGCCGGGAAAGAGCCGTTGCTCGACCGTCCGCCTCTTCCCGCCGACGAGGTCGATTACTCTTTCGGTGGGCACGGCGATTTCGCCGAAAAGGTGTTCTTTGCCCGCCGCCTTGATCTTGCGCTCGAGCATTGCTTTTGCGCGGCGCTCGAATCCGACGAAAACCTTTACGACGTACCATTGCTTTTCCATTTGTCTTTCCAGCTCCTGTCGATATCTCCTCAAGCCCTTCCAGGCCCGCGCCCGAACGAG
The DNA here is from genome assembly GCA_035574315.1 of Candidatus Zixiibacteriota bacterium. Taxonomy (NCBI): domain Bacteria; kingdom Pseudomonadati; phylum Candidatus Zixiibacteriota; species Candidatus Zixiibacteriota bacterium. The sequence goes on along the minus strand of DATLYW010000038.1, from coordinate 89,857 downwards.
CCGCGATCCTCGATAAAGAGGACCCGAACGTTCCCCGAGCGGCTCGGAGAAGCAGCCCGGCACGTTTTTGCGGAAATGCCGCTACGATCAGCAGGACGGGCGCCTTGGAGAGTTATAGCAGTGGTGAAGGAATCTGCTGTAAGTATTTACAATTTAGGTGATTAACTACGTAAAATCAAGCGGCTTGCGGGGCGCTGCGAAAGCTGGCATGGCTTCTGCACCGTCCCCGGTTTTGACCGTTCCTGGATTCGGCACGCCTCGGGTTCAGGGTCCGCCCGCGCAGGAAAGGTCGGTTCCATGAAACCGCCGATCACGGTATTTTTGAGCGGTGACGTCATGACCGGACGGGGCATCGACCAGGCTCTGCCTTTTCCCGGCGATCCCCGTTTGTACGAGCCTTCCATGAAGAGCGCCGTGGGTTATGTCGAGCTCGCCGAGCGGGTCAGCGGCGGGATTCCCCGGCCCGTCCAGTTCGACTACATCTGGGGCGATGCGCTGGAGGAGCTGAGGCGCGAGCAACCGCAGGCCCGAATCATCAACCTGGAGACCGCGGTAACGCACAGCCTGACGCCGTGGGAGGACAAGGAGATCCATTACCGTATGAGCCCCGAAAATATTCCGTGCCTGACCGCCGCGGGTATCGATTGCTGCGTGCTCGCCAACAACCACACCATGGATTGGGGACCTTCGGGCCTGCTGGAAACGCTCGACACGCTGGACCGGACCGGCATCCGCCACGCCGGGGCGGGACGCAATCTACGCGAAGCGCGCGCCCCGGCGATCCTGGCGGCCGAAGCCGGGTCCCGCCTGCTGGTTTTCGCTCTCGGTTCCCTGTCGAGCGGGATTCCGTCCGAATGGTCGGCCGGCGAGGATCGCCCCGGACTGAACATCCTCGAGGAATATGCCGGGGATGCCGTGCGCAGTCTGGCACGGGAGATCGGCGGCATCAGGCGGGAAGGCGACGTGGTCGTCGTCTCGATCCACTGGGGGGCCAATTGGGGCTACGGGATTCCGCTGGCTCAGCAAAAGCTCGCGCGGCGGCTGATCGACGAAGCCGAGGTGGCCGTAATTCACGGCCATTCCTCCCACCACGTCAAGGCGATCGAGGTCTATCGCGAGCGGCTGATTCTCTACGGTTGCGGCGACCTGCTGAACGACTACGAGGGAATCCAAGGCTACGAGGCCTTCCGGGGCGATCTGGGACTGATGTATTTCGCGGATCTCGAGCCGTTCTCCGGTCGGCTCGTCGGGCTGCGCCTGGTGCCGATGCAGATGCGGCGCTTTCGCCTGACCCGCGCCTCGGCGGCCGACACCGAGTGGCTCGGGGAGATCCTCAACCGCGAAGGCAAGCGGTTTCATACGCGCGTGAGCCAAAGCGGAGCCGGCTCGCTGAGACTCCACTGGGCCTAGCACGGCGGTCTCTGCGCGGAGGTTGATCATGAAGGTAACGCTCGCCGGCGACGAGTGGTACGATCATCATCGGCGCAAGGTCGTCTGGTTTACGGCTCTGGCCGACGGCAGGCGGATCGACTGCGGTATCTCGATCGAGGCGCTCTGCGACCACTTCGGAGCCTACCAGGACGACCCCCTGCCCGCCTTCAGGGCCAACCGCGCGCGCATTGCCGAGGCGGCGGCAAGGCTGATAGAACAGGGGCGCTTCGAGCGCGACGGTGCGATTCTGATCAGGAGCGCCGATCTCTGAAGCCCTCTCTGCGGAGGCTGCACATGGCCGACGAGACACGCCGCAACGCAAAGCTCATCGTCACCAGTATGGGGCTGGCTCAGGCGCGCGAGGCGCGCCGCGCCCTCGCCCGGGCCGTGCCCGGCGCCCGCATCACGGGAACCGGGCTCAAAGGCGTCTTCTCCCTGCAGGCGGAAGGAGATCCCCTGGAAATCGCCCGGATCGTCTATCGCGAGTGCGGGGCGCAAATCGGCCATGTCACCGCCGTGCTCGCCGAGGTCGACAGCAAACTGGAGACGATCCGGCAGGCCGCGGTCGACGTCGGAGCGGCCCAGATCGGAAAGGAGGAAACCTTTTCCTTTCGCATCCACAAGCGGGGAGCCCATTATCTCGAGCAGGACACCTCCGTCCTCGAACGGGAGATCGGCGGAGCGATCTGGCAGGCGCTGAGGGCAAAACACGGGGTCGAACCCAGAGTCCGCCTCAAGGATCCCGATGTAGCGGTCGTGGCCGAAGTGCTCGGCCCGGTTACCGCGGTCGGGATATCACGCAAGGCCTGGCATGAGCAGCCTCCAGCCGGGCAGCCGGCATAAGCCGCAGCGACGGCATCAACGGACCGCTCCTGAGAGGCGCGGCTCATGCCGCGATCCGCGAGCGCCCGGGTGCTCTCCGACCGCAGTCTTGAGCCGACACTACTCTCGTGCGCCTTCCGCGTCCGCTTGCGGGTTTTCCACGAGGCGCCTGAGCTCGGCTGCGTTTCGCACCGCATAATCGCCGTGGCAGTTGTTGAACAGCACGTGCACCTGCGTGACGCGGGCCGCGATCTCCCGGATCGGCGCAACGAGCTCCCGGAGCTCGGCCACGGAGTAAAGATAATTGAAGCGCTCGGCCGCCGTGAGGCCCGCTTTCCGCCAGGTGTCGCGATTGCGCCCATGCAACCGGACAACGACGACGTCGGGGCTCCCAACCTCCCACACGGCCGGAACGCTGCTGCTGAATCCCTGAGGCTCGTCTACCACCACGTGCGCCAGGCCGTTCGCGCGCTCGAATCTGATCACCTGCTCGCGATGGCGCTCGTCGAACCACGACCTGTTTCTGAACTCCGTCGCGACTCGACAGCCCTCGAGCCGGCGTGCGCACTCGACGATGTGCTCGAGGCTCGCCGGCCGGCACGGGAACCAGGGAGGAAACTGAAAAAGCACGACTCCGAGCTTACCGGCTTTTTTCAGCGGCGCGATGCCCGCGCGGAAACGGCTCCATAGCTCGTCCAGGAGCTCCGGCGCGAGATCGCGGTAGTAGAGGTTCGCCTTTTCAGCGCCTTTCACGGCTCTTCGGACATCGGCGGGCAGACTGCTCGGCGGCGTTTGATGCTGCGTGAAAAGCCGGAATGCCTTGATGTCGAAGACGAAGCCTTCGGGCGTCCGCCGCACCCAGAGCAGCGCGTTCCGCTCGCTCGGCAATGTGTAGTAGGAGCTGTCTACCTCGACGATCGGAAACCGCTCCGCGTAATACCGCAACCGCGCTTCCGCGGTTCTCACGTCCGGCGGGTAGAAGAGGCCCGACTCGATGAGCGTTTTCTCGGTCCAGGAAGTCGTCCCGATCAGGATATGCCCCATGGCTCACCCGGGCGGCAGCCAGCGATCGAGCAGGAATATTGCGCCTCGCTTGTCCAGCGGCTCGTTGCCCGAGCCGCACTGGGGATCCTGGACGCAGGACGGGCAACCGTCCTCGCAGTCGCATTCTCGAAGCAGGTGGCGCGTCGCTTCCAGCCACTCGCGCAGCACTTCCATGGCGCGGCGGGTGAGCCCGATGCCGCCTTCGTAGCCGTCGTAGATGAAGATCGTCGGCTGCGAAAGCGGCGGGTACAGGGGATAGCTCAGACCTCCGATGTCGCCCTTGTCGCACACGGCGAAGAGCGGCAGGCACTTGATCGCGGCGTGCTCGGCCGCGTGCAGCGCGCCCGTGAGGTCGTAGCCGTTCGATTCGATCGCACGGGTCGCCGCTCCGTCGAGCGGCACCCAGAGCCCTTCGGTGTCGAAACGGCTTTCCGGCAGGCTGAGCTCATGGCGAGACAGCCGCTCGCCGTCGAACAGCCCGCGCCTGTCGTAGCCAACTACCCGATGGGTCAGGCGCAGCGACCCCCAGCGGACCGTAGCGCGTCCGAGCGGTAGTCGCCATGCCTCGGCGAGGATTTCCATCTCTTCGCGGCTGAGGGCCTGGGTGTAATACTGCACGTCCACTTCCCTGCAGATCGCCTTCCTGGCTTTAAAATCGAGCCGCATGACGCGGAAGTGCCTGCCGTGATGAAGATAGATCGCCCCCGGATGGGCCTCACGACACACGCGGGCGCCGCTCACCTCGCCGATGCGCGTGCCGTCCTCGAGCACGATGCTGAACGGCTCGCCGATCGAGCGAATGCTGACATTGCGCTGGGGACGCCGCCTTCGCGAAAACCAGATGTCGCCCCGCCTGCCGACGACGAGCTCGCCCGCGGCGGCGAGCTCGTCGATCACGGGGCGGATCGAGGGAAGATCGTAAACGGCGTCGCTCTCGCGCAGATAGACTTCCTGGGCGGCGCAGGGCAGGTGCTTTCTGAGGAGCGCTGGATTGCGGGGGTCGATCACGACCGCTTCCACGCTCTTGCCGAAGAAGGCCTCGGGATGGCGCATGAAGTACTGATCGAGCGCGTCACGCAGCGCGACCATGAAAATCACTGATTCCTCCCGGTGGCGGCCCGCGCGTCCCGCTCGCTGCCAGGTGCTGGCGATCGTTCCCGGGTAGCCGACCAGGATGCAGGCATCGAGCCCGCCGATGTCCACCCCGAGCTCGAGCGCGCTGGTCGAGATCACCCCGAGCAGGTCGCCGTCAAACAGTCGCCGCTCGATCTCGCGGCGTTCACGCGGGAGAAAGCCCGCCCGATAGGGACTGAGCCTGCCGGCGAGCGGGCCGGCGCGCTCGGCCGCCCACGCGTAGATCAATTCCGTGATCTTGCGCGCCTTGGTGAAGACGATGGTGCGGAGCCCCGCATGGAGGCAGGCGAGCAGCAGATGCGTCGCTTCCGTGTAAGGGCTGCCCGTCGGATTGATGAAGAAGAAATGCCTCCCGCCCTGGGGCGCGCCGCTTTCGCTGATCTCCCGAAAGGGAAGGCCTGTCAGGACTTCGGCGAGCGATCGCGGATTGGCGATGGTCGCCGAGCAGGCGATGAACTGCGGGTTCGCGCCGTAGAAATGGCAGATGCGACGCAGCCGCCGGAAGACGTGGGCCGCATTCGACCCGAAAACGCCCCGGTAGGCATGGATCTCGTCGATGACGACATACTTCAGATGTCGGAAGAAGTCCGCCCACTTTTCATGGAAAGCGTTGAGCGCCAGATGCAGCATATCGGGGTTGCTGCAAATCACGTTCGGCGGCCGCGCACGGATCTTGGCACGACGATGGGACGGAGTGTCGCCGTCGTAGATTTCCGCGGCACGAAGCGGCGCACGCTCCCTGCCGACCGCGGCGGGTTGCAGATCGAGCGCCGCGAGCAGCTCGTTGAGGTTCTGCAACTGGTCCTGCTCCAGGCCCTTGAGCGGAAAGAGATAGAGAGCGCGCGCCTCGCGATCGGCCAGGATCGACTCGGCCACCGGCAGGTTATAGACCAGGCTCTTGCCGCTGGCGGTCGGCGTCATCACCACCACGTTGGCGCCGCGGCGGACCGCGTCGATGGCTTCGACCTGGTGACTCCACAGGCGGGCGATGCCGGCCCTGGAAAGCACTGCGCGCAACCGCTCGTGCACCGTGAGCTCGGCGTAGCGCGGCGGCGCGGGCGGAAGGTAGCGGTACTCCGCGATCTCCGGGCCGAAACGCTTGTCGCGCCTGATGGCCCGGACAAAGTCCTCCAAGTCGGGCGCGGCCGTGGAGCCGGATGCAGCCATCACGCCACCGTGCCGGTCTTCGGCAAGGCCAACCGCGGGGCGGCCACCGTGCCTCACCGGGCGCAAAACTAGGCTTCTTCTATCCCCCAGATATCGCGGGCATATTCCCGGACGGCCCGGTCGCTCGAGAACCTGCCGATTCGCGCGACGTTCAGGATCGCCTTGCGCGTCCAGCTCGCCCGGTCGTTGTACGCTTTGCCGATCGCTTCGTGCGTTCGCAGGTAGGCGGGCAGATCCGCCAGGTGAAAATACTCGTCGTTCTCGTCCAGGAGATACCGGTAAATCCATTCGAAAAGGTGCGGTTCTTCCGGGCAGAACAAGCTGGAACGAAACGCATCGACCACGCGTTTGACCCGCGGGTCGCTCCGATAGTGATCCCACGGGCGATAGGACCTGTCCTGGAGCAATTTTCGCACCTCCTCGATCCTCAATCCGAAGATGAACATGTTCTCCGCGCCGACTTCGGCCAGGATTTCGCCGTTGGCGCCGTCCAGCGTTCCGATGGTGAGCGCTCCGTTGAGAGCGAACTTCATGTTACTGGTTCCGGACGCTTCGCTTCCCGCCGTCGAGATCTGCTCGCTGAGATCGCCGGCCGGGATGATTCGTTCCGCCAGCGAGACCCGGTAGTCCGGGATAAACGCGACCTTGATCCATTCTGCGGCGCGCGAGTCCGCGTTGATGACGCGGCCCACGTTGTGGATCAGTTTAATAATCTGTTTGGCGACCCAGTACCCGGGCGCGGCCTTTCCGGCGAAGACATACGTCCGCGGCACCGCCGGTCGGCGACCTTCGTCGATCAACGACAGGTATTCGTCGACGATGTGCATCACGTTGAGCAACTGTCGCTTGTAAGCGTGAATGCGCTTGACCTGGATATCGAAGAGGGATTCGGGGTCCGCCTTGATCCGCGAGCTTTCCTCGATGATTTTCGCCAGCTTCTCCTTGTTCGAGCGCTTGACCCTGCGAAAATCCGCCTGGAAGCCGGCGTCCGCTGCCCAGGCCTCGAGCTCCCGCAGTCGGCACGGATCCGTTATCCATCCGTCGCCGATGGCGGCACGGATGAGCCCTGCCAGTCCCGGGTTGGCCTGCAGAAGCCACCGGCGATGCGCGATCCCATTGGTCTTGTTGTTGAATCGTTCCGGCCAGAGGCGGTAAAAATCCGGCAGCAGCGACGTCGTGACCAGGCCCGTATGCATGGCCGAAACCCCGTTGACCGAATGGCTTCCGACAACCGCTAAGTGGGCCATGCGCACCTGTTTGGGCGTGGATTCTTCGATGAGCGACATCCGCCTCAGCCGCTCCGGGTCCTCCGGGCAGGCGGCCGCCACCTGTTCCAGGAAGCGGCGGTTGATCTCGTAGATGACTTGCAGATGGCGTGGGAGGACGTGCTCGAGCAGCGGGACCGGCCATTTCTCCAGGGCCTCCGGCGCGAGCGTGTGATTCGTATAGGCGAGGCTCGCCTGCGTGATCCGCCAGGCTTCCTCCCAGGGAAGATTTTTCTCGTCGACCAGCAGCCGCATCAACTCCGCGACCGCCAGGGCCGGGTGCGTGTCGTTCAGCTGAATGGCGACCTTGGCGGGGAATTCATGGAAGCTCGCGTGGCCCCGCTCGAATCTCCGGACGATGTCGCGGACGGCGCAAGCGACGAGAAAATACTCCTGGACGAGGCGCAGCTCCTGGCCCGAAACCACTGCGTCGGACGGATAGAGCACCTTGGAGATGGTTTCCGACGCGATCTTCTGCTCCACCGCCTTGAAATAGTCGCCGTCGTTGAAGATCTGCATGTCGAAATCGCGCGACGCGCGTGCCGCATAGAGCCGCAGGAAATTGACCGTTCGCCCTCCATAGCCTGCGATGAACATGTCGTAGGGCATTCCGACCAGGAGTTTCCAGTCCATCCACATGGGGTTGTACGCGCCCCGGCGATCGACGCCATGTTCGATCCGGCCGTAAACCGGCACCAGGCAGGCTTCGTCGGGGCGGGCGATCTCCCAGGGATTGCCCTGGGCGAGCCAGTTGTCCGGCTTTTCCCGCTGGTACCCGTTGTCGATCTCCTGCTGGAAAAGACCGTATTCGTAATGGATGCCGTAACCGTACCCGGGCATCCCCAGGCTGGCGAGCGATTCGAGGAAACAAGCTCCCAGCCGCCCCAGGCCTCCATTGCCCAAAGCAGGATCCGCCTCGCTTTCCTCCACCGCTTCCAGATCGGCTCCCAGATTGCTCAGGGCCTGGCGGCACACCTCGCGAATACCGAGATTGAGGAGACTGCTTTCGAGAAACCGCCCTGGCAGAAACTCGATCGAGAGATAATAGAGCCGCTTGGGATCTCTGTGGCGATACCGCTCTTCGGTTTCCAGAAAGCGGTTCACCATCCGATCCCGGACCGCCAGCGCGACGGCCGTAAAAAGGTCGCGCGGGGAAAGATCGCACCAGGCCTTTCCCAGCGAGTATCTGGCGTGACGCCAGATGGATTCCTGGAGATCGGATACCGCGTCAGCCGCCACGGCGCTCGACCCCGCGGGTTTCGCGGTCTGCCGTGGATCTTCAACGGGCGGCTTCAAGGCTTCGAAAGACGATGCGCCTGTCCGACAGTCCGGGGCCTTTCAGGCGCGAAACGCCTGGACCGCTTTCTCCCTGGTGTCGAAAATTTCGAACACCCGGTGCATGCGCACCAGCTCGAAAACCGCCCGGACTTGCTTCGACATCCGGCACAGCTTCAGGTCGCCGCCCTTGGCGTTCAACTTTCGCAGACAGGAAATGAAAGCCCCGAGTCCGGAGCTATCCGTGAACCGAAGCCGCCCCAGATCGATAACGAGCTTGGTATGGGCCTCCAGCAAGGGTGCGATCTCGCGCTTGAACTCCGCCGCATTGCCTGCGTCGAGCTCCTCGACCCGCAATTCGGCAACGGCCACGTCCCCGATTTTTTCCACGGCGATCTCCATTGTGGCGGTCTTCCTTTCCGTCATGGGGGCTGCGCCACCGGCTTTCGAGCCCATGGCAGCACAGCCCCCTACGAAGCGCGGCCTTTTGTCAGAGCTATGCAGTGCCTGCCGCGCTCGTCGCGATAGTACCTCACCTCGTCGACACTGTGGGTAATCAAGTAGATCCCGAACCCCGACTCCTGCGAGCCGTTCAGCGCCGGCGGCGAAACGGCGGAAGGATCGAACGGGTCTCCCAGATGGCGCAGCCGGACCGAGACCCGGCTCGGGAAGGCTTCCGCCTCCAGGTCGATTCGCTCGCCGGTGCGGCCATGGTAGGCGTGCTTCATGATGTTGCAGGCCGCCTCGTTGACCGCCAGCTCCAGCGCGGCGATCTCGTCCTCGCCCAGCGGCGAACCGGGACAGCCGTAGCAAAAGTCGCGCACGAATCCGCGCGCGCGCCTGAGCTCTTTGAAGTCGCTGCGGATCTCCAGCGCGGCGCGCGCCAGAGCCGTCTGCGCTTCCTCTATCCTGATCGCCACGCAGGTCAGGTCATCGGCCGGCTGGCCCGGCTGGGAAAAAGCACTGGTCGCCCTGCGGATCGTTTCGAGCAAGGCCTCGGGTTCGAGCCCGCCATGCATCGTAACGCATTGGAGGAGGCGGTCAATGCCGAACAGCTCGCCCGCCAGGTTGCGGGTTTCGGTCACCCCGTCCGAATAGAAAAGCAACAGGTCTCCGGTTTCGAACGGAACGCCGATCTGGTCGTAGGTTTCTCCTTCCCGAATTCCGAGAGGCAGGTTGTTGCCGTGCACGGTCTCGCAGATTCCCGTAGCGGCGTGCCAATGAATCAACCCGGTGTGTCCGCAGTCGACGAGGTCCAGGCGGCGCTTGTTCAGATCCAATCGCGCGTAGCAGAGCGTCACGAAGTTCTCGAGCTCGATCAGGTGGCGGACCAACTCTGCATGGGCCACGGTTACGATCTCTTTCGGCTCCGGAAGCCCGCCGTTCCTGGAGAGAGCCGTCAGGTGGGCGAGGGCCTTGATGAAATGACTCTTGGTTGCGGCGCTCAGCAGCGCGGCCGGAATCCCCTTGCCCATGACGTCCCCGACGACCACGTCGAGGCGGTCATCCGGGTGTCTGATGAAAAGGTAGAAATCCCCGTCGATCCGCTGGGACGGAATCGTCACGGCGGCCATTCGCAGCCCGGGCACGTCGGCCGGCGGTTGATCGAGCAGCAACATCTGCTGGATCCTGTGACCGATCTCGATCTCCCGCTCCCGGGCGGCCTTGAGCTCGGCCGCGGCCGCCTGCTCGCGCAGCAGCGTGCGGATCGCTTCCTCCGCCTGTTTGAGCTCGGTGATGTCCTGCACCGTGCCGATGCCTTCCACGGGGTTGCCGGACTCGTCGAATTCGACCTTCGCCCTTTCCCGGACCCATTTCAATTGGCCGTTGCAGAGAATGCGGTGCTCGATGTCGTACGCCGCACCGCGCATGGCCGCCGTCCATGCCCTGTCGACGGATTCTCGGTCTTCGGGATGAACCATCCGGAGAAAATCTTCATAGGCAAGAGGGGTCCCCGGGGGTATGCCGAAAATGCGAAAAACTTCATCGGACCACGTCAGCCGGTTGCGGGTGATGTCCAGATGCCAGCTTCCGATGTGCGCCACTTCTTGCGCCCGGTTCAGGTTGGCCTCGCTCGCGCGCAGGGCTTCCTCGGCCTGCCGGTGTTCGATCGTCGCGCCGAGGACGTGGGCGACCGACCGCAGGAAGTTGATTTCATCGTTCGTGAATTTGCGCCGTTGCTTCGTATGGGCGGCGAGAACGCCGTAGGGGCCTTCCCTTGTGGAGATGACAACGCTCATGCCGCTGACCACCCCGTGGTCGTGAAACAGTTGCGCTCCATGCACAGGCCCTGCCGCGCGCAAATCCTCGATAATGACCGGTTCGTCGGAAAGCAGCGCAAGGCCGGCCTGTGAGCCGGCGCCCGAGGGTACCGTGGCGCGCCCGACCAGACCCTCTTTCCAGCCCACGCCCCATCGCAGGATCAAGCCTTCGCCGTCCGGGAGCAGCTCCAGCACCCCGCAGTACTCGACGTCCAGGGCGCGGGCGACGGCGGCGACCGCTTCATCCCACACGTTGCCATCGAGAAGGGCGCGCTGTCCGAGCTCCGCCACGGCGGCTTGCAGGCGCGCCAGCCGCCTCGTTTCGGCCTCCCGCCGTTTTTCGGCGACCGAAAGATGTCCGACCGTCGATGCTGTGATGATGAAGGCTGCGAGCGCGATCCAGTTGTGAGGGTCCGCGATCGTGAAGCTGTAGATGCCATAGGTGGCCGGCAACAGGAAATAGTTATAGGAAAACACCCCGAGCACGGCGGCCAGCACGCCCGGCCCTCGACCCCACAGGGTCGCCATGAAAAGCACGACCAGCACCAATGTCAGGGCCACGGTCGCGTCGTGGATTCTTCCGCGAAGCGGCGCATAGACGGCGGTGACCGCCCCAATGGCGAGGACCGCACAGAGGTAGCCCGTGACCCTGTCCTGGATCAGCCGCCGAACCGTCACCGGTGGATGCTCTCGTGTTTTTCCTTTTCGGCGAGGGCGCGCAGGCGCTCCCACAGCTTGCGCTCTTCCGCGCCGAGCCGCTCGGGCACGCGGACCTCGACGCGGACGAAGAGATCCCCCCGCCTCTTGCCGCCGAACTCGGGAAGCCCCTTTCCCCTGAGCCTGAGCACGCTGTTCGGCTGCGTGCCCGGAGGAATGGTCACTTTCAACCTGCCGTCGAGACTCGGCACCTCGACGGTGGTTCCCAGCACCGCGTCGGGGATCGAGATCTCCTTCCGGTGCCAAAGATTGATCCCCTCGCGCTCGAACCGCGTGTCGGGCGCGGTTTGAACGATGACGAACAGGTCGCCAGGCTCGCCGCGCGGGTCCCGGCTTGGAAACCCATGGCCCGGGATGCGCAGCGCCATTCCCTCCTCCACTCCCGCGGGAATGTTGACCGTAAGCGTCTCTTCGCGTTCGACCTGCCTCCGCCCGTCACATTCCGGACAGCGCTGATCGATCACCTCTCCCCGCCCGCCGCAGCCGGGACAGGTGGTGATCTGCTGGATGGTGACGCCCGCGTCCCTGCGGGAAGCGACCTGGCGGCCGCTGCCGCCGCAAGTCGCGCAGCGCCTGGGCTGCGTGCCGGGCCTGGCGCCCGAACCCCGGCACGTCGGGCAGGTCTGCGGCCGGCGGATGCGGACCCGTTCGCGCCCGCCGGACGCGATGCGTTCGAGCGGCACCTCGATGGTGATCTCGATGTTCTCGCCCCGCGCCGGACCCGGCCGCCGCGGGCGGAAAAAGCGCCCGAACAGTCCTTCCCCGCCGAACCCGAAATCGAATCCCAGACCGCCGAAGAGATCCTCCAGGTCGATCCCGCCGAAGAGATCCTCGGGCGTGAAGCCGGCGACGCCCGCAAAGCCGGCGGCGTCGTATTCGCGGCGCTTCTTCGGATCGTTGAGCACCGCGTACGCCTCGGCGATCTCCTTGAAACGCTCCTCCGCGTCGGGCTCTTTGCAACGGTCCGGGTGATAGCGCAGCGCAAGCCGCCGGAAGGCGTCCTTGATCGTCGCCTGGTCGGCGTCTCGGGGAACCCCGAGCACCTCGTAGTAATCCCGCTTGGCCGGAATGGCAGCTCACCCGCTCTTTGCGGCGCCCTGGCGTTCAACTCTCCTTGTACTCGGCGTCGACGACACGCCCGCGGGGCCCGGAGCCGCTGGGCCGTGCCTCGCCGGTCGCCGGCCCCGACTCCGCCCTGGCCTCGCGCGCCGATACTCCCGCGTAGAGCGCGGCTCCCGCCTCCTGCAGGAGCCGCTTGAGCGCCTCGGACCTCTCCGTCGCGAGCGTTGCGTCGCGCCGCGCCAGGGCCTCGCGGAGATCGCGCAGCGCCGCCTCGATCTTGCTCTTTTGCTCCGCGCCGAGCTTGTCCCCGAAATCGGCGAGCAGTTTTTCGCCCTGATACGCGATGGCGTCGGCGGCGTTGAGCTTTTCCGCCTCCTCGCGCCGCTTGCGGTCCGCTTCGGCGTAGCGTTCGGCTTCTTCGATCATCCGCCGCTTCTCCGCTTCCGAGAGGCGCGTCGACCCGGTGATGCGGATCGATTGCGACGCTCCCGTCGCCATGTCCTTGGCGGAGACGTTGAGGATCCCGCTCGCGTCGATGTCGAAGGTGACCTCGATCTTGGGCACGCCCCGCGGCGCCGGCGGCAGGCCCGTCAGCGTGAACTCGCCGAGGCTCGTATTGTCCGCGGCCATCGGTCGCTCGCCCTGAAAAACGTGGATCGTCACCGCTGTCTGCATGTCCGCCGCCGTCGTGAAGATCTCGGAGCGCTTCACCGGAATCGGCGTGTTGCGCGGGATCAACGGCGTGGCCACGCCGCCCAGGGTTTCCACGCCGAGCGTGAGCGGCGTGACGTCCACCAGCAGAATCTCTCCAACCTCTCCCGCGAGCACGCCCGCCTGGATGGCGGCGCCCCACGCCACGCATTCCATGGGATCGATCCCGACCTCTCCTTTTCTGCCGAAGATCTCCTCGAAGTAGGCGCGGACGCACGGCATCCGGGTCGGGCCGCCGACGAAGACCAGCCGGTCGATGTCCTTCGGCTGAATTCCGGCGTCGCGCAACGCCTGCTCGACCGGCCCCCGACAGCGCTCGATCACGGGCCGCACCAGCCGCTCCAACTCGGCCCGGGTAAGCTCCATGTCGAGGTGGCGGGCTTCGCCGTGAACGGCGGCGATGAACGGAAGGCTCACGCGCGTGGTGGTGCTGGTGGACAGCTCGATCTTCGCGATCTCCGCCGCCTCGAGGAGCCGCGCGGCCGCCTTCCGGTCCTGCCGGAGGTCGATGCCGGTCTCGGTCTGGAAGCGCTCCGCCAGCGCTTCGAAGATGCGCTGGTTCATGTCGGTGCCGCCGAGCTGCGTGTCTCCGCTCGTCGCCTTGACCTCGAAGACGCCCTTGCCGAACTCCATGATCGTGACGTCGAGCGTCCCGCCGCCGAAGTCGATCACCGCGATGCGCAGCTCCTGCCCGGCGCGATCGAGACCGTACGCCAGCGCCGCCGCCGTCGGCTCGTTCACCAGCCGGACCACTTCCAGCCCTGCGATGCCGCACGCATCCTTGGTCGCGCTGCGCTGGTTGTCGTCGAAGTAGGCCGGGACCGTCACGACGGCCTTGGTCACGGGCTCGCCGAGAAAGGCCTCGGCGTCGCGTTTGATCTTCTGGAGCAAAAAAGCGGAGAGTTGCTCCGGCGAGAATTCGCGGTCGCGCAACCGGATTTTCTCCCGCCGCCCCATCTTGCGCTTGAAGGCGGTCGCGGTTCCTTCCGGATTGGCCGCCGCCTGCCGCCGAGCGGGCTCGCCGACGAGCAACTGCCCGTCAGCCGTGACCGCAACGTAGCTCGGGAACGCCTTGCCTCCCAGGCTCACGCCTTCCGCGCTTGGAATGATGACCGGGCGGCCGCCGCGGAGCACGGCGGCCGCCGAGTTCGAGGTACCAAGGTCGATTCCGATGATCGGCATTTTTTCACCTCTCGGTTCGAGATAAGAATCGCCGCCCCTCCCCGACACTTCCCGGCGGTAAAGGTCGCAATAGCCGTACCAGCGAAACCGCCGGGACTCGCTCGGGTTTTCGGTTGAAGCACCCGTCCGCGGTGGCAGAGTTGAAAAAATCGCGTTGGATCGTTGCAGAAACGCGAACAGAGACCTACCGGGGGTCCATGCCTGCGAACCCGCTCCCGCCGAACCCCCGAGCAAATTCCCGGAAATTTCCCGAAAAAACGCCTTGCTTCGTGCTGACGGGTCCTTTTCATTGACGAACGCTTGCAGGATCCATGCCTCGGTCGAAGATCCCGGTTTGTGGCATACACTTTGCCACCTGTCGCAATGGACGCTTTGCGAGGTGTTACATGGAGAAAGAGCTGGCGGCCGAATTTGCAGAACTGTTGCGAGCGCAGCGTGACAAGTACCTGTACGAGCACAGAAAGGCCGAGGAGGATCTCGAGTCGATCGCGGCGGAGCGCGAAAGCGAGCCGGAAGAGCACGCCCAGGAGGAGCAGGCGGCCCGCGCCCTCAAGGGATTGGACGATCGGACGCTGCGAGCGGTCGAAGAAATCGATGCGGCCCTCGAGCGCATTTTGAAGGGACGCTACGGCGTGTGCGAGGCGTGCGGCAAGGACATTTCGCTGGCGCGCTTGCGCGCGCTGCCCGAGACGCGTTACTGCAAAGATTGCGCAGTCCGGTACGAACAGCCGCTGCCGGCGCCGGCCGAGGAGCCGGAAGCTCCCGCGCCGCTGCCGGTGCCTCCCGATCTGACTCTGCTCGACGACGCCGAGCTCGAAGAGGCCATTCGCGAGCACCTGAAAGAAGACGGGCGCGTCGACACGCAGGAGCTCAGGATCGTCTGCCGGAAAGGCACGGTCCACCTCTCCGGCGCCCTTCCGAGCGAGCCCGAGCGACTCATCCTGCTCCAGATCATTACCGACGTCCTGGGCATCAAGGAGGTGGTCGATCGCATCCAGGTGGAGCCGCTGCTCTGGGAAAGAGAGGACCGTTCCAGAGAGAAGCCTCCCGAAGAGATTCCGCCGTGGGAGGAGCCGCCGGGCACAGAGGACATCATCGAGAGCAGCGAGGAAGGTAAGGAGTTCGTTCCGCCGGCCGAGCCCCCGCCCGAGGAAGAATAGCAGCGGAGAAGCGTTCGGGGCCGGCAGGCCGGAGAAGACCGCCGAGCGGGATCGACCGGCGCGGAGAGGGGAAGTGAGAGGACGCAACCGTTCGGCGCGCGGCATCCGCGTGCGGGAGATGCGCGTGGACGACATTCCGGCGGTTTATCGCCTGGGCCGCCGGCTGTTCAAGAACAACGACGCATCGACGTTCTATCGCACGTGGGACGCCTACGAGGTCACCAATAATTTCAACCAGGATCCGCATCTTTCCCTCGTTGCGGAAGCCCGGCGCGGCAGCCTTGTCGGTTTCGCTCTGGGAACGACCTACGGAGACGAATCGGGCGGCTGGAAATACGGTTACGTTCTATGGATAGGCGTTCGCCCGAGCCGCCAGAACACGGGCGTCGGCGCTCTGCTCTACCAGGAGATGGAGCGGCGGATGCACCGCGACGGCGTCCGGATGGTGTTCGTGGACGTTGCCCGGTCGAACACCGCCGCGATCAGGTTCTTCAAGCGCGTGGGCTTCGGCAAGCCCGAGACAGAGCTCTGGATGAGCAAGCTGCTCCAGCGGAGCCGCAAGAACAAGAACGCCGAGAGGCCTGCGGCGTCGTCGCGCTCCCGCCGCGCCGCCTCGCGGCCGGCGAGCCGCTGAACCCTTCAGCCCGCCGCCGAAGGATTCGATTCCGCCTCGCGGAGAATGGCGATCACCTCTTCGTCCGAAACCTGATCGAAGTCAGCGAAAAACTGACCGACGGCGTAGAAATCGGCCGGGATCTTCAGGCACACCACGGCATCCGCCTCGCGCGCGATGGCGCGCGCCGCGTGCGCCGAAGCCACGGCCGCCGCACAAACCAGTTTTTTCGGATTTCGCGCCCGCACCGTGCGCAGCGCCGCTATCATGGTCGAGCCCGTGGCGATCCCGTCGTCCACGACGATGACCGTCCGGCCTTGCGGATCGATCGGCGGCCGCGAGGGCGTATACTGCGCCCGCCTTTGCCGCAGCGTTTCGAGCTGGCGCCGCTTCTCTTCCTCGACGATGCCGGCATCGACCTCAAGCGCGTATTCCGACAGGAAGGCCTGGCCGTTCTCGTCGATCGCCCCGATCGCAAGCTCGGGCTGATCCGGATGCCTGAGCTTGCGGACCAGCACGACGTCCAGCTCTCCCCCCAGCTCGTTGGCGATGATCCTGGCCATGGGGACCGCGCCTCGCGGGACCGCCAGCACCAGCGGATGCGTTCCGCGGCAGGAAGCTTCCAATCGTCGCGCCAGGAGGCGCGCTGCATGCTCGCGATTCCTGAAGCGCACGAGCCTTGCCTCCCGACCCGAGCGCCGGCTCAACCCCTGCCCGGCGGGGAATTCGCTTCGCTCCGGCGTTCATCGATGGCGCGCGCGAGCCGGCGAACCCCTTCCGAGACGTCGACCGGGTAACCCCCGGCCGGGCGGACGGATTTCAAAGAGTCCGGAAGGCGCTCGAGCTCCCGCAGCGCGTGCTGCCGAACCTCCCGGAGCGAAAGCGGCGGCGACAGGCGGCGGCCCCCCTTCATCACCGGCTGGATCATTCGCTCGCCACCGAGCGGTTCTTCCTCCAATCCCAGCATATCCCCCGCCATGCCGCCGCGATCGTCGTAGCGGCGGAACACCTGCTTTCGGCCGGGCCAAAGCGCTTTGCCCTCTGAACGTTTGCGCCTGCCCTTGCCGGCGTACTCCACCAGCTTGTACGCGCAATCGAGGTAAGGCGCATCCGCCGAGGTGTCCATGTGCGTGCCAATGCCGAAGCCGTCGATCGGGGCGTTCTTTTCCAGCAGCTGCTCGACCACGTATTCGTCGATGCTCCCGCTGGCGAAGATCGTCACATGGCGGAGCCCGCCGCCATCGAGGATTTGCCGCACCTTGAAGGCATGCTGGGCAAGGTCTCCGCTGTCCAGCCGGACGCCTTTGATGCGGATCCCCTCGCTTTCGAGCCGCGGCGCGAGCCGGACGACCTTCTCCGCCGCGGCCTCGGTATCGTAAGTGTCGATCAAGAGGATGACGTTTTGCGGCAGCGACCGGGCAAAATGCTCGAAGGCGTCGACCTCGTCGTCGTGCGCCTGGACAAAGGAGTGGGCCATCGTTCCGAAGACCGGAATGTCGAAGAGGGCTCCCGCGAGCACCGTCGCGGTGCCCGCAAAGCCCGCAAGGTAGCTCGCCCGCGCGGCGAGCAGTCCGGCTTCGGCGCCGTGCGCGCGCCGCATTCCGAAGTCCACCAGGAGCTTGTTGGGCGCCGCCAGTACGGCGCGCGCAGCCTTGGAAGCGATCAGCGTCTGGAAATGGAGCAGATTGATCAAGCGGCTTTCAACGAGCTGCGCCTGCGGCAGCGGTGCGGTGATTCGCAGGATGGGTTCGTCGGCGAAGAAGATCGTTCCTTCCGGCATCGCGTGCACGTCGCCCGTAAACCGCAGCCGTTCCAGATAGCTCACGAAAGCGGGGCGGAACGCGCCATGGCGCGAAATCCACTCCAGCTCCTCGGGGGTGAACCGAAACTGCTCCAGAAACGCAAGCGCCTGCTCGAGACCGGCGGCCATGAGAAAATTGCGCTGCGGAGGCAGCTTGCGGACGAAGAACTCGAAGACCGCAGTCTCCTCCATTCCCCGGTCGAAGTAAGCCTGGAGCATCGTGAGCTGGTAGAGGTCGGTGAGCAGCGCGCTCGATCTCAGCGAATCGTACATGATTTCACCGCGGGGCATTTTAGTCCAACCCTCCGGCCGTTGTAAACGCATGCGCCGTGCCAGATCGGCGGGCGGAACGTGACGTTTTCGAAGCCCTGGATTTCTCTGATTTGGGAAAGCTCGTACCGCCGCGTGCGCAGCTTTGCAAATCGATCGTCCGCGCCTCGCTCGCCGCTTTCCCCGAAAAGAAACGGCGGGAGCCTTTGCCGAATTAACCTAGGTTTTTCGACCTTCATCCCCTGCCCCTGCGCTCTGGCGACGGACCGGCGGCGAGTGCGGCTGGTCCGATATTTGTAATCCCGTCGTTATGGGAGATCCGGGATCGAGGCGAATCCCATCAGATCCGCGATGCGAAGACCGATCGAGAACGAGAACCATTTCGGGGAGGGCGCCCTCGGAATCGGCGCTCCGGAATTCGAGGAAGAGGACCGCGAGGCCGAGCTCGAGGTTCCCCCGCTCGAGGAAGCGGAAGAAGTCGAGATCAGCGAGGAAAGCGTCGCCGGGCCCGCCGACCCGATGATCGCGTATCTGCGCGAGATCGGATCGGTCTCCTTGCTCGGGCGGGAGCGCGAGGTCGAGCTGGCGATGAAGATCGAGGCGGGGCAACTGGAGATCCTGCAGGCGCTCCTGTCGATTCCCGCAGTGGTGAACCGGCTGATCGAGCTGCTCGATGCCGTCGCCTCGGGTACGCTCGACCGGAGCGAGTTGTTCGAAAAGGCCGAAAGCGCCCACGAGCAGGAAAAACGGCAACCCGGGACGGTCCCTCCGCCCGTCTCGTTGGCCGCTCTGCGGCGCTCGGCCCGGAGCCTGGCCCGGCTGCTGCGGGAGGTGCACCGTTCCCGGCTGCTGCAGCGGCGGCGCCGCCTGCTGGAAGAACGAAAGGCGTCGCGGATCCGGGAGCTGGCCCAGGCGCTCCACACCCTTGGCGTTTCGCAGCCCCGGGTCACGGAGTGGATGAAACAGGCGGAGGAGTACGCCCGGCGGCTCGACGCCCTGGAGCAACGGGCCGCAACCGAAACCGGCGCCCGCCGCCGCGCCACGCTCGCCGAGCTCAGAGCGCTCGAGCGCTCCATCGGGCTTCGCGCCGACGAGCTGCGACGGCTGACCGCCGCCGCCCGCCGCGCCGCCGAGGAAGTACGGGGGGCGAAGAACGAGTTCATCCAAGCCAATCTCCGCCTGGTGGTGAGCATCGCGAAACACTACGTCAACCGGGGCCTCAGCTTCATGGATCTCGTTCAGGAAGGGAACCTCGGGCTGATCCGCGCCGTCGAGAAATTCGACTACCGGATGGGTTTTCGCTTTTCGACCTATGCCACATGGTGGATCCGGCAGAGCATCACCCGCGGCATCATCGATACCGGGCGCACCATCCGCCTTCCGGTTCACCGCGTGGAGACGAGGAACAAGATCCTGCAGATCGCAAAGAGCCTGCAGGCCCGCTCGGGACGCGAGCCCGCTCCGGAGGAGCTTGCCGCCGCGGTCGGCATGCCCGTGGCCGAACTCCTCGACGTTCTCCAGTCGCCGCTGGAGCCGGTTTCGCTCCAGACGCCGATCGCCGAGGGGGAGGATCTCCTCCAGGATCTCGTGGAGAACCGCCTCGCGCCGCGTCCCGAGGAGGCCGCAGCCGACGAAATCCTGCGCGCCAAGATCCGAAAGGCTCTCGCGGTGCTTACGCCGCGGCAGGAAAAGGTGCTGCGGATGCGCTTCGGTCTGGACGAGGCGCGGGACTACACGCTCGAGGAACTCGGGGAAATCTTCGCGGTAACCCGGGAGCGGATTCGCCAGATCGAGCAACGATCGCTCCAGATCCTGCGCCACCCGACGGCGAGAAAGCCGCCGACCGCATCCCCGGCGTCGGACGTCGCGTGATCAGGCTTCGATGCCCAGCTTCTCGATCTTGCGGTAGAGCGTCGAGAGGCTCAGGCCGAGAAGCTCGGCGGCGCGGATCTTGTCGCCGCCCACCTTCCCGAGCGTGCGCTCGATGAAGGCCTTCTCGTAGAGCTCGACCGCCCGCGTTAGGTTTTCCTCCCCGGTAAATCCGTCTTCCACCGAGTGCTGGCCGGGAAGATTGGCGGGCGTAATCCATTCGCCGTCGCCGAGGATCATCGCGCGCTCGAGCACGTTGTCCAGCTCGCGGATGTTCCCTTTCCACGGCAGCGACATCAGGATTCTCATCGTCGCGCTGTCGACGCCCTTGTAATTGGTCTTCATCTCTAGATTGTGGCGGTGGATGAGATGCTCGACCAGCCCCGGGAGATCCTCGAGGCGCTTGCGCAGGGGCGGAATGTTGATCTCGAAGACGTTCAGGCGGTAGTAGAGATCGTCGCGAAAACGGCCGGCTTCGACCTCGGCCTTGAGGTCCTTGTTCGTCGCCGCGATGATCCTTACGTTGACCTTGACGGGCGTGGTCGACCCGATCGGCATCACGGTCTTTTCCTCGAGAACCCGCAGCAGTTTGGGCTGCAGGCTCAAAGGCATATCGCCGATCTCGTCGAGAAAGATCGTTCCTCCGCGTGCCCGTTGGAAGAGGCCTTCCTGGGAGCTGACCGCTCCGGTGAACGCTCCTTTCATGTAACCGAAGAGCTGGCTCTCGAGCAGGGTTTCGGGGATCGCGCTGCAATTGACCGGAAGGAAGACGTTTTCCCTGGCAAGGCTGTTGGCGTGGATCGTCCGCGCCACCACTTCCTTTCCGACCCCGCTTTCCCCCGTGATCAGGACCGTCGTCGGGGTCGGCGCGACCTTTTTCACCATCGCCATGATGTCCTGCATAGCCTGACTTCGCCCGAAAGGACGGTCGGGACTGAAGTGCCTGCCGATCTCGCGGCGGAGAAGCTGGTTCTCCCATGCGAGCTTGCGATGGCTCATGAGGTGCTGAACCTTGCGCAGCACGTCCTCGAAGATCAGGGGCTTCAACAGGTAATCCTGCGCGCCCAGGCGGATCGCCTCGACCGCGGTCTCCACGGAAGCGTGCCCGGTCATCAGGATCACCAGGGTTTGCGGCGAAACGTCCCGCAGATGCCGCAGGACCGCGATGCCGTCGCGCCCGGGCATCACGAGATCCGTCAAGACCAGATCCAGATCGAGCTGATCGATCAGGGAGACCGCGGCGTTGCCGTCCGCGGCTTCGTGAACCTCGTAGCCGGCTCCTCTGAGAAGCTCCGCCAGGCTTTCCCGGGCGGAATCCTGATCTTCGACCACGAGAATGTTTTCAGTCAAAGCGAGCTTATCCTTTTCGCAGAAATGAGAAAAAAGATCGCCGTCTTCCGAAATTTACAAAAAACAGGACTGCTATTTTCCGTGTAAAATTCAATACCTCCAACCCAAACTACATAAAGTTAGCAAATAAGACGCCAAAGTTCGTTGGATTCCAGGTCCGGACCCTGGCAGGGAAGCTCGATACTAAAGGTGGTCCCGGTCCCGGGAAAGCTTCGGTAAGTAATTACGCCGCCATGAGCCACGACGATCTGCCGCACGATCCACAGCCCAAGGCCGGTGCCATCCTTTTTTGTCGTGGTGAACGGCTGAAAAGGGTCGATTCCGGGCGGAATACCGGTACCCGAGTCCGTAACCTCCAGGAGCACGGAATCATTCCCTGCGGTGGCCGTCAGAGTAATCTTCCCGCCTTGCGGCATCGCTTCGGCCGCGTTCTTCAGGAGATTGATGAGCATCTGCTTCACCTTGTCACGGTCGAGCACCACCACGGGCAACGGCTCCGGCACTGCAACCTCGAGCTGGACCCCCATGGCGGAGAAATAGGGCTCCTGAAGCTCCACGACCGGCTGGATCACGCCGGTTTCGATGTCCGTCGGTCGGAAGCTGTACTTTTCTTTCCGCGAGATGGTGCGGAAGCGGTCGGCGAGCCGGACAAGGCGCGAGATCTCGTCCTTGAGCCGGCTCACGGTCCTCCACAACGGTGCCTCCGTTTCGGGCAAGCGATCGCGGAGCTGCCGTTCGAGCAGCTGAACCGTAAGCGACATCCCGTTCACCGGGTTGCCAAGCTCGTGGCCGATCGTCGCCGCGGTCGTCCCGATCGCTGCCAGTCGCTCGCTTTCCACGAGCCGACTTTGCAGCCGCACCTTGTCGGAGATGTCCCGGATGAAGGCCGCGTAGTGGACGTCGTCCTCGAGCGCGATTTCCGTTACGGAGAGCTCGATCGGGAAAAGCTCTCCGTTTTTCCTCCTGGCGGTGACCGTCCTTATCCGGCCGATCGCCCGGGCCTCGCCGGTCCGTTCGTAACGGGCGATGTAGGCGTCGTGCTCCGAAGCGTAGGGTTCGGCCATGAGCTGGTTGACCTTTCGCCCGACGATCTCCTCGGCGGTATATCCGAAGATACGCTCGGCCGCACGGTTGAACAGCACGACACGGCCTTGCCGGTCGATGGAGACGACAGCGTCCTGAGTGGTCGCGATCAGGCTCCGCAGCCACGACTCGCTGCGGCGTAACGCTTCCTCTGCCCTGCGGTGCTCGGTGAGATCTCGAATGACCTTCGCGTAACCGTTCAGGCGGCCGCCCTGATCGCGCAGGGCGGTGGTGATCACATGCGCCCAATATCTCGACCCATCCTTGCGCACGCGCCAGCCCTCGGTCTCCAGACGTCCTTCGGCCGCGACGATTTTCAGCTCTTCGTCCGGCTTGCCGGCGTCGCGATCTTCCGGCGGGAAAAAGAGCGAATAATGCTTGCCCGTGATTTCCGCCGCCGTGTAGCCTTGCACCCGCTCCGCTCCCGGGTTCCACGTGACCACGTGCCCGGCCGGATCGAGCATGAAGATCGCGTAATCGGAGCACGCCTCGACCAGGAGGCGAAAGCGCTGCTCGCTCTGCCGGAGCGCCTCCTCCGCTTCCTTCCGGCGTGCAAGCTCCCCCTCGAGCCGCTCGACCGCCTGGCGCAGCTGCGCCAGCTCGGCGAGTGAGACTGGGTCTTCTTTGTCTTTTTCGGCCAAGTTCTCCCCGCCTGAACCCCCTCCGGAAACGCCCTTTCCCAGATTTGCGAATCGACCGGAAGTTTTTATTACAGCGGCCCGAGGTTGTCAACGCAAGCTCCGGCGTTTCATAGGATCCTGCCGGTCCGGGCTGGCACACCCTTTGCGCACCTTCATATTGAGCAAGCTCGTGGAGGCGAACCATGGCCGAGGAAACCGAGCTCTTCATCCTCGTAGTCTTTATTTTCCTGACGCTGGCCCTGGAGATTTTGATTTCCCTCACCGACCGGCGCCGGCGAGGGCCTTGACCGGAACTGCCGGCGAGGGGTCAGTCGGTCTCGCTCCGGGATGCGGTGAACTCCCGGCAGGACTCGTAGTCCGGCAGAGGGCAAAAGCGTCGCAGGATCTCGTCCCGGCAGCTGTAACGATAAGGAAACGGGTGGTGATAGGCGGAGCGGACCACACGCTCGAGCTCGTCGCGTGGAAGCGCGATGCGGTTCTTCTCGTTCCATTCGAAAAGCTTCTCGAGCGTCTCGTCCGCGCTCAATCCCAGGAGGCGCAGCTCGGAGGCCAGGCGGATCGCGCAGTTGTTCCGGAAGCCCGGCTCGATGTGGCTTTCCCAGATCCGCTCCACCGCGGCGCAGCGAAACCGGACCTCTCTCGAATCGGTTTGCCGCCGAAAACGATAGGAAAACGGCCTGCGCTTGAGACGGGCCACCTGCTGGCGCACGCGCCGAAAGAGTCGCGACGCTTCCTCGTTCTCGCCGACGTGGACGCGCGAGATCAGGCCGGTCTCGTCCGTGCAGGCGAGCGGGCGCGTTCCGCGGGCAAGCTCCCGAACAGCGGCGGCATCGAGGCGCTCGATCTCCTCGGGGAACAGAAGGACCTTGTTGAGCCCGGAGCGCTCGTGGATCGTGTTGGGAAGGCGCAGCAGGCGCACGCGGTCCTTGATGGCGAAATCGACGGTATCCCGCAGCCGCTCCGGGAGCTGGTAGGACAGGTGACGGCGGACGGCGTCGAAGACCGCCGGGAGGGTCTTCGAGGGCGCGACCCTGCCGAAGATGCG
The DNA here is from genome assembly GCA_035574315.1 of Candidatus Zixiibacteriota bacterium. Classification (NCBI taxonomy): domain Bacteria; kingdom Pseudomonadati; phylum Candidatus Zixiibacteriota; species Candidatus Zixiibacteriota bacterium. The sequence continues at coordinate 65,954 of DATLYW010000038.1, read as the reverse complement.
CGTATCGAGCATGAGGTGAAACCCCTTCGAGCCGCTGAAATAGATCTGCAGCGCTTCGGGGGCGATTTTCCACCCGTTACGGAGAAAGGCCGCGAGCAGGCGCGCCGCTTCCAGGGCGGGCTGGGTCTCGGGGTGGTCGAGGTCGATCGGGAAGAACGGCGCCCAGACTTTTCCGCCGTATCCGGAGATGGTCGGCGAGCCCGCTTCCGCCTGGGCGCTCATGTACGCGAGGACCTCGTCGGAGAAGAAAAAATAGGTGGCATAGCAGCCGTAGCGATCGAAGGCCTGGACCAGGGCCGGAACCTCGTCGATCGAAACGATGTGGTTGCGAAAGCCTTTTTGAAAGTGGGCGGCGAAATCGACCCATCGGAATTTTCGCATATTTGGTAAATCCGGTTCTATTATAGCCCATTCAACAGGCGGCTCCGAATCGGTTCCACACGGCGACACGCCCGGCAGGAGATCGCCGAAACGCGGATTTGCAAAGGCGGCAAAATTCCCGGAAGCGATTTTTACTCATGGAAAACATTCGGGAGAATTCTCCCCGCGATAAGCGATTCGCCCGTGGCATGCCTCCTGCATTGGGTTTTCTGCGCCCGAGCGGAGCCTGGATGGAAAATCGCATCGTAAAATCGATCAGGGCGGCCCTGGAGAAGAACACGAAGGTCAATCTCCACCGTTTCCCGATCCACGTCGCGATGCAAAACGGCGACGTGATCCTGGAGGGCGATGTGGAGGATATCGCGGCGAAGAAAACCGCGCTGCGCCTGGCCGCCGAACGGCGTGGCGTGCGCGGGATCGTCGACCGGCTGAGAGTGGTTCCCGCCCAAAAGATGGGCGACGAGGAGATCCGGGACCGCGTCTGCAAGGCATTGCTCGGGGAACCGGCTTTCGAGCACTGCGTCATCCGGGGTCGCGACGGGGAGGTCGTGGAGACGGTGCGCGAGGCGGCGACGGACGGCGCCGGCTCCATTGTCGTCGCCGTCAGCGACGGCGTGGTCACCCTCAACGGGACCGTGCCGAGCCTGAGCCACAAACGGCTCGCCGGCGTGCTCGCCTGGTGGGTGCCGGGCTGCCGGGACGTGATCAACGGCCTGGAAGAGGTGCCGCCGGAGCAGGACAGTGACGATGAGCTGGCGGACGCGGTCCGGCTGGTTCTCGAAAAGGATCCTTTCGTCGACGCCGACCGGATCGCGGTCCGTTGCCGGGCAGGAACCGTCACGCTCACGGGAACGGTTCCGACCGAAGCGACAAGAAAGATGGCCGAGATGGACGCGTGGTACGTTCTCGGAGTCGAACGGGTGGACAACCGGCTGCGCGTGGAGGAGTAAGAGGAAATGCCGACTTACGAATTCCGCTGCGAAAAATGCCGCAACCGCTTTGCGATCACTTGCTCGATTGCGGAATATGAACGGCGGGCCGAAAAGAAGATCAGGTGCCCGAAATGCGCGAGCACGAGAGTGCTCCGCGAGATCACCGCATTCGAGGTCAAGACGTCGAAAAAAAGCTGAGTCGCCGGCGCCGCAACCGGCGGCCGTACGGAGGATTCTCATGCTGGTCCGCCAGAGAATGACGCCGGAACCCGTGGTCATCAGCGCCGACGCACCGTTGAGCGAAGCGCGGCAAAAGATGCAAGCGGGCGGCTTTCGCCGGCTGCCGGTCTTGAGCGACGGAAAGCTCGTCGGCATCGTCACCGATAGCGATCTCCGCGCCCACGGCGACGCGCCCGAAGGCGCGAAGGTCGGCAGCGTCATGCGCGCTCCGGTGCTCACGATCCGCTCTTCGGCCACGGTGGAAGAGGCCGCCCAGCTGTTGATCCGCCACAAGATCGGGGGGCTTCCCGTCGTCGACGACGGGAAGGTGGTCGGGATCCTGACGGCAGTCGACATTCTCAAGGCGTTCGTCGACGTGATGGGGGCTTCGCAGCCCGCGAGCGCGCGCATCGATTTCGTCCTCGAGGGCGAGGAGCACGGTCTGACCGAGGCCTCCAGGATCGTGTCGGGGGAAGGCGGAGAGATTCTCGGCGTGGGGACGTACCGGGAAAAGCTCGGGGAAAATCCGGTTTGCTATCTCCGCGTGGTCGGCGGCGACCCGGAGAAAATCGCGCAGGCGCTGCGCGCCGGAGGCTTCGACGTGCTCGGCGTCCACGCGCTCGCGGATTGATGCCGGGTCCGCAGGAAGGGAGCCATGTCGCTGCGAGATTTCTGCCGGAAACCGGTCCTCAAGATATCCCCCGAGAGCACGGTCCTCGAGGCCTGCGCGATCCTGAAGCGCGCCAACGTGGGCTGCCTCATCGTGGAGCGCGACGGCAAGCTGCACGGGATCCTGACCGACAGGGACATCGCGCTCAAGGTCGCCGGTGAGCGCCGCGACCCCGCCGCCACGACCGTGGCCGAGGTCATGACCCCCGACCCGGTGAGGATCTCGGTCGAAAGGGATCCGCGCCACCTGACGACGCTGATGCGCGCCTATCACGTGCGCCGCATCCCCATCGTCGACGGCTTCGACACGATCCTCGGCATCGCGACGCTCGACGACGTGCTCGGGATTCTGGGCGGCGAGCTGTCGGAGATCGGAGAGGCCGTTTCCGGAGAGCTTCCGGGCGGCGGAGAATGAGTCAGGAGGCGGGCCGAATGGCGGCGATCACGGAAGAAGATTCCCGTTCCGTCCACAGAATCTCGTTCATCCCCGCGAACGGCGTCGAGCTCGAATGCGAGATCGCGATTCCGCCGCGGGCCGCCGGGATCGTGGCGTTTGCGCACGGCAGCGGCAGCAGCCGGCACAGCCCCAGAAACAAGTTCGTCGCCGAGCGTCTGCGCGCGGAGGGTCTCGGGACCTTGCTGATGGATCTGCTCACGAGAGAGGAAGACCGCAGCTACGAAACCCGCTTCGACATCGAGCTGTTGACCTGGCGCCTGGAGCGGGCCACGCAGTGGCTGATGGACGAGCCCGAAACCAAGGCGCTGGATATCGGCTATTTCGGCGCCAGCACGGGAGCTGCGGCCGCGCTGAACGCCGCGGCGACTTTCGGCGCGGCGATCGGCGCCGTGGTCTCGCGCGGGGGCCGGCCCGATCTGGTGATGCCGGCGCTCAAGCGGGTGCAAGCGCCCACCCTGCTGATCGTCGGCGCGCTCGACGAGGTCGTTCTGGAGCTCAATCGCAGGGCCTACGCCGAGCTTGCGGGCGAGAAGCGGCTGGCGGTCGTCCCGGGCGCGACCCACCTGTTCGAGGAGCCGGGCGCGCTCCAGGAAGTGGCCCGGCTGGCGGCGAATTGGTTCAAGCGCTATCTCGGCGTCAAGCGGCAGGCCTGAGACCCTTGCGCCGCTCAAGCCGGCCAGAGCGCCTGAGGATCGCTGCGCATCAACATTTCCCGGATCTCCTGCCGGTGTTTCTCGTCGTCCTTCCGGATTCGATCGAGAAGCCCACCGATTTCGGGCAGCTCCGGCTCCAGGGTCCGGATCTCGTCCTGAAGCCGCGCGCCGCAGCGTCCTTCCTCTTCGAGGTCCAACAGCAGGTATTGCCAGCTGTTCCGCCCGCTCACCGGCGGCGGCTTGAACGGCGGGGGCTCACCGCCCAAGAGCCTGATCCGCGCCGCGATCCACTCGGCGTGTTTCGTTTCCTCGGCAGCTATGTCGAGCAGCTTCTGGCGAAATTGCGGGTACTGCATCCTTGCGGCATGCTCGCGGAGGCGCTCGGCGTGGCGAAGCTCCTCGAGGTAACGCTGTTTGAGAAGCTCGCGCGCCCTCCGGTATCTGCCGGTTGACAGGCTGAGAAACCGGCGCCACCATTGTTTCCAGTCGCCGCCCATCGAACGCCTCCGGACCGGTTTTTCTCGATCGAGGCAACGCAAAGCCCGAGCCATCCTCCGGGGTTGAAAAACCGGCGGCGCCAAGCCGGCAATGACTCCACCCGGCCCATACTCCTTCCCGCGGGCGCCAATTTCGCCGCCGCCTGTTCTCAACAACGAAAAAGGCCTCCATCGAAAACCCGATCCCGCCGTGCTCCAGGCACGAAAAATGCGTGTTGCGAACCAGGAGCGCCCATGAAAGAAGACCGCCTCGCGTTCTCGGAGGCCGCCCTCGAAGTCCTGCGCCAGCGCTATCTTCGCCGGGACGAGACGGGCCAGGTGATCGAATCGCCGGAAGCGATGATGGAGCGAGTGGCCCGTGCCATCGCCGCCCCCGCCGGACTCTTCGGCGAGGATGAGCGGTACTGGGAGGAACGGTTCTTCGGGCGCATGCGCCGGCTGGAGTTTTTACCCAACTCGCCCACCCTGATGAACGCCGGCCTGGCCGACGGACAGCTCGCGGCCTGCTTCGTCCTTCCGATCGAGGACAACCTCGAATCGATCTTCACGACCCTCGGCCGCATGGCGCGCATCCACCAATCCGGCGGCGGCACCGGTTTTTCCTTCAGCTCCCTGCGCCCGCGGCGCGACCGTGTTCGCTCGACCGGAGGCATAACCTCGGGTCCCCTCTCCTTCATGGACATATTCGACCTCACCACGGCGGTGATCCGCGAAGGGGGAAGGCGGCGCGGAGCCAACATGGCGGTGCTCCGCATCGATCATCCGGACATCGAGGAGTTCGTCGAAGCGAAACTAAAGCCGGGGAGGCTGGAGAACTTCAATCTCTCGGTGGGCGTGACCGATGCCTTTTTCGAAGCGCTCGAGCGCCGCGAGCCGTTCGCGCTGCGCAACCCCAGAACCGGGCGTGAGGTCTCCGCCGTCCGGCCGGAAGCGCTTCTGGAAAAGATCTGCGCGGCGGCATGGGCCACGGGAGACCCGGGGCTGCTGTTCCTGGACGAGATCAATGCTCACAACCCGACGCCCGCGCTGGGACGGATCGAAAGCACGAATCCGTGCGGCGAGCAGCCGCTCCTTCCCTACGAGTCCTGCACGCTCGGATCGCTTAACCTGCCGGCGTTCCTGGCGGGCGGCGAGATCGACTGGTCGGCCTTGCGCGAGGCCGTCCACGACGGGGTGGTGTTCCTCGACAACGTGATCGAGGCGAACAGCTACCCGTTTCCGGAAATCGAAGCCGCCACCCGCCGCACGCGCAAGATCGGGCTCGGGGTCATGGGCCTCGCCAACCTGTTTGCGCGCCTCGGGATCGCTTACGACTCCGGCGAAGCCGAGCTGCTGGCGGAAAAGATCGCGGAGTTTCTTACGGCGGAGGCACGCCGTTGCTCGGCCGCTCTCGGCGAGCGGCGCGGCTCGTTTCCGGCGTTTTCGCAAAGCGTCTGGCCCGCCCGGGGGTTCACGGCGCTTCGCAACGCCACGGTCACCTGCGTTGCGCCCACCGGCACCATCAGCTTGATCGCCGGAACTTCCGCGGCCATCGAGCCGTTTTTCGCCCTGGCCTTTTCGCGCCGCATTCTCGGGACGCAGTTCGCCGCGGAGATCAATCCGCTGCTGCGCGAGGAGCTGGAACGGCTGGGCCCCGACGGCGAGCGAGCCCTCGAAGAGGTTCGCGAGCGGGGTTCGATCCGTGACCTGGAATACCTTCCGGCCGAGCTGCGGCGACGCTTTCCCATCGCCCTGGAGATCGCGCCCCGGTGGCACCTCCAGATGCAGGCGGCTTTCCAGAAACACGTTGACGCCGCCGTCTCGAAGACGGTCAATCTCCCGCGCGACGCGCCTCCCGCGGCGGTCCGGGAAGTCTTCCTTCTCGCGCGCCAGCTCCGGTTGAAAGGGGTCACGATCTACCGCTACGGCTCCCGACCGGGTCAGGCCCTTTCCCTGGTCCAGGAAGGGGTGCGGCACGATTGCCGGGAGTGCGCCGAGTAGCGGGGACCGTTTGCTCAACGGCGTGAAATCGGCGATATTTCGATCGAAAAGCCCGGCGACGAAAGCCGGCCTCCGGGGAGGAGCAGCGGGCGAGCGCGGCGGTAGCGGCTGACTGGCATGAAGGACGGGGAATTCTTCAATCTTTACAATCACGGCTTTGTCCGGGCGGCGGTCGGAGTTCCCGAGCTTCGGGTGGCGGACCCGGCCTACAACGGCTCCCGGACGATCGAGTTGATGCACGCGGCCGAACACCGCCGGGCGGTTCTGGCGCTCTTCCCGGAGCTGGGACTGTCCGCCTACTCGTGCGAGGACCTCTTTCACCAACGGGCTCTGCTCGACGGTTCGCTCGCGGCGCTGGGCGACGTCCTCAAGGCCTCGGAAGGCCTCGAGCTGATCGCGGTGGTGGGGCTGCCGCTCCAGGTCGACCATTTGCTGTTCAACTGCGCTGTCGTCCTGCGCCGCGGGAAGATCCTGGGAGTCGTCCCCAAAACCTTCCTGCCGAACTACCGCGAGTTCTACGAGTACCGGCAGTTCGCCCCCGCGGCCGCGGCCCGGAGCACCTCGATCGACCTTCTCGGCCAGCGGGAGATTCCCTTCGGGGAGCACCTGCTCTTTCAATGCGAGCAGGAAAGGCGGTTTACCTTCTTCGTGGAGATCTGCGAGGATCTCTGGGTACCGCTGCCGCCTTCGTGCTGGGCCGCGCTCGCCGGCGCCACCGTGATCCTCAACCTCTCGGCATCCAACATCACGCTCGGCAAGGACGAATACCGCCACAGCCTGGTGGCGAACCAGTCGGCGCGCTGCCTCGCGGCCTACCTCTACACCGCGGCCGGGACCGGCGAGTCGACCACCGACCTGGCATGGGACGGCCACGCGATCGTTTACGAGAACGGCGCCCTGCTCGCCGAATCGGAGCGCTTCCACTACGACTCCCAGCTGGTCGTCGCGGAGCTGGACCTCGAGCGCCTCTCGCAGGAGCGCATGCGCCAGAACAGCTTCGGCCAGAGCATGCAGCGCCATCGCGAGGAGCTCAGGCGCTTCCGCAAGGTGGGCTTCGATCTCAATTTGCCTCGCACCGAGCGCCTGCTCTGCGAGCGCCGGATCGGCCGCTTCCCGTACGTGCCCTCGGAGCGGGCGCTGCGGGACCGCCGCTGCTACGAAGCCTACAACATCCAGGTCCAGGGGCTGGTGAAGCGGCTGCGGAGCTCGGGCATTTCCAAGGTGGTGATCGGCGTCTCGGGCGGACTCGACTCGACCCACGCGCTCATCGTGGCGGCGCGGGCGTTCGACGTCCTGAGCCTGCCGCGCTCGAACATCCTCGGTTATGCGATGCCGGGCTTTGCCACGAGCCGCCGGACCCTGGCCAACGCCAAGGCGCTGATGGAGGCGGTCGGCTGCACGGCGAGCGAGCTCGACATCCGGCCGAGCTGCGAGCAGATGCTGCGCGATATCGGTCATCCTTACGCCCGCGGCGAGCCGGTCTACGACATCACCTTCGAGAACGTGCAGGCGGGCGAGCGGACCAGCCATCTCTTCCGCCTCGCCAACCTGCACCACGGGCTGGTGCTGGGAACCAGCGATCTCAGCGAGCTCGCCCTCGGCTGGTGCACGTACGGCGTCGGCGATCACATGTCGCACTACAGCGTCAACGCGAGCGTCCCGAAAACGCTGATTCAGTTCCTCATCCGCTGGGTCGCCGACACCGATCTGCTGGGAAAGGAAACCAGTATCATCCTGCGCTCGATCCTCGACACCGAGTTCAGCCCGGAGCTGGTGCCGGGAGATCCCGACGGCGAGCAACCGAGCCAGAGAACCGAGGAGATCGTGGGCCCTTACGAGCTTCAGGACTTCACGCTCTACTACACGACCCGTTTCGGTTACCTGCCCACGAAGATCGCTTTTCTCTCCTATTGCGCCTGGAGAGACCGGACGCTCGGAGCGTGGCCCGATATTCCGGAGGAGAAACGCCGCCAGTACGGCATCGCCGAGATCAAGCGGTGGCTTTCCGTGTTCGCCTGGCGTTTCTTCCAGGTGAGCCAGTTCAAGAGGAGCTGCATTCCCAACGCCCCCAAGGTCGGCTCCGGCGGCTCGCTGTCGCCGCGCGGCGACTACCGCGCGCCCAGCGACAGCGAAGCGACGGTGTGGCTGGAGGAAATCAAGCGGATACCCGAGACCGAAGCCTGACCCCCGCGGGCGGGCCCGGCCCTATACCCCCGTCGTCTCCTCGGTCGCCGACGACCGCCTCTTCTTGGCGTCGCCGTACAGTTCGTCGATCAGCTCTTTGTACCGTTCCATGATGACCTGGCGGCGCAGCTTCATCGTCGCCGTCAGCTCGCCCTCGTCGACGCTCAGCTCGCGGCCGAGGACCCACACCTGCCGAACCGCCTCGAACGGCGCAAGCTCCCTGTTCTTCTCCCGGACGATCTCCTTGACGCGCGCCTGCACCCACGGATGCGACGCAACCTCGCCCCCCAGATCGACGCCCTGCTCCGCCGCCAGCTCGCGCGCCCGCTCGGAGTTCACGGTCACCAGGGCCATCAGCGGCCGCTGTCCGCCGCCGACCACCATCGCCTGGCTGATCATGGGATCGGTCCTGAGAAGGTTCTCGATTTTCTGCGGCGCCACCTTCTTTCCCGCCGACGTCACGATCAGATCTTTCTTCCGATCGGTGATCCTGAGGAAGCCCTCCTCGTCCACGGAGCCGACATCGCCGGTGTGAAACCATCCCTCGCGGTCGACCGCCTCCTCGGTCGCGATGAAATCGCGGTAGTAGGCCTTGAAGATGTTGGGGCCGCGCAGCAGGATCTCGCCGTCTTCCGCGATGCGACACTCGATCCCCGGCAACGGAAGCCCCACGGTTCCGATCCGGCAGCGATTCGGTCGGTTGACGTGCGTCACCGTCGATGTTTCCGTGAGCCCGTAACCCTCGAGCAGCACCAGGCCGATCGCATGGAAAAACTCGGCGATCTCCGCAGGGAGAGGGGCTCCGCCCGAGATCGCGACCCTCAACCGCCCCCCGAACGCGGCATGGATTTCGGAGAACGCGAGCCGCCTCGTAAGAGCCATCGCCGCCTCCAGGACGAGGCCGGGCTCGGCGCCCGCGCGCTTGCGCCGGCTCCACTCCCGGCCTATGGCCAGGGCGCGGTCGAAGAGAAACCGCCGCGCCCAGCCGGAGCGCTCCACCCGGGAACGGATCCGGTGGTAGGCGATCTCGTAGATCCTCGGGACGGAAAAAAACACCGTCGGCCGGACCGACCGCAGGTCCCGGCTCACGGTCTCGATCGACCGGGCGTAGGCTACCGTCCATCCCTTGGCCACGGCCATGAAATGCTCCAGGCGGCCGAAGGAGTGCGCTGACGGCAGAAAGTGCAGGGTCACGTCCTCGTCGGTCGACGGCAGCACCTGATCGACCGCGTCGATGACGAAGAGGTAGTGGCCGTGAGTGGTGAGCACTCCCTTGGGATCTCCCGTGGTTCCCGACGTGTAAATGATCGTGAGATCGTCGCTCGGCCCCAGGACCTCGACGAGCCGGTCGAACGTCTCCGGATGCTCGCGCTCGCAGGCCCGGCCGCGGGAAGACAGCTCTGCGAGGGTCATCGTCCCTTCGCCCGCTCCGCCCTCCTCGCCGCCGCTCAACACGATCCGGCGGATTCGTCCGAGCGAGCCGGGAAAAGGGTCCAGGCGCCGCAACGCCTCGCGCGACTCGACGAAGAGAACGGAAGGCTCGCAGTGGCTGAGGATGTGCAGGACCTGGGCCCGGGGACTCGTGGAGTAGACTGGAACCGTCAGCGCGCCGACGCAGATGTTGGCCCAGTCGACGAGATTCCATTCCGGCCGGTTGTTCGAAAAGATCGCCACGCGCGCCCCGCGCTCGACCCCCAGAGAATGGAGCCCGAGGGCGATCTCCCGAACGCGCTGGATGGCCTCCTCCCAGGAAAGCGACCGCCACTCGCCCCCCTCGGCGAAGCGATAGAGTGTCTTTCGGCCGTAGCGGCGGGCCTGCCGGCAAAACATGGCGGCTAGGCTCGGGTCCTTCACGCCAGACTCCCCGGTCATCGGTTCGCGAAGCGGGCTAGAGCGGGTCGCCCCCGGTCATGGTGACGAGCACCCCCTCGATGCCGGGATCTTCCTCGTCGAGCAGGCCGACCTCCACCGCCACCTGACAGATGCCGAGCCCGTCGATCCAGCTGATCGCGAGCAGATCGCCCGTAAGGTCATAGAACTCGATGTAGTCGACTTTGATGGAGCTGCGCGCATCATCATACAATATCAGGATTCCGACGTCTCCCTCCTCGTCCGCAACGATCAGCCAGTCGACGCGCAACAAACGCTCTTTGTCGGGCGTGGAATCCGGCAGGAGAATGGGCTCGCGGCGGAGGTTTTTCCCGGCCTTGAGGGGTTCGGCTGCCGCCTGGCCGCAGAGAACGAGAACGGCCAGGATCGCGGCGATTACGGCCGCTGTTTTTTTCATCGGCCCTCCGCCCATGGAGAAGGCAAACGACGTGCCGGCCCGAGGAGCCAAACGCTTTCTTTCCGCTCTCCTGTTGCCCGCCGGATTATCAGGGATGAAAAGCCCGGGGAGCTTTCGGTGGCAAGGCTGCAAAGGACCCGATGGTCCATGCCTGAACTGCTCACGGCTTTCCGGAAGGCACGGTCCTTGCGTAGCGTCGCCCACGGTCTCACCAGTCCGATCCGTGCGATGTTTGCCGTGAATCACCAAGAAGGCAATTGCGCACTGAGAAGTTCGTTGATAGATCGGAGGTGGGCCGAGACCTGGAGAGCGCGGGCACCGCAGCGTGAAGGATCTTTGTAGCTGCTCGGGCCGAAACCTCCGCCTGACGGCGGTTGAAAGTTCATCGTTTAACAAGACCCGGAAGCTGCGAACTGGAAACCAGAGACTGTTAGCGTGAACGGCCGGGAGGCCCACCATGTCCGGCACAATCGGAGACGGGTCGCAAGCGGTATACGGAGTCGTGCTGGCGGGCGGCGAGGGGGTTCGCCTGCAGGGCTACGTTCGCGCGCTTAGCGGAACCTCGCTGCCGAAGCAGTATGTCGCTTTCACGGGCCGGCGCTCGATGCTCGAACATACGTTTTCACGCGCCGAAAGGCTCGTTCCGGCGCGGCGCCTCTTCACTGTCATCGGACGAAGCCATCTCCGCTATCCGGAAGTCCCGCGCCAGCTCGCCTCCCGGCCGCCGGAGACCGTCATCGTCCAGCCCGAAAACAGGGAGACCGGAGCCGGGGTTCTCCTGCCGCTCGTTTACCTTTCCGAGAGACACGGCGCGACGGTGGCGGCGATTTTTCCTTCCGACCATTTCGTTCTCGAGGAGGATCGGTTCATGGCCTGCGTCGAGCAGGCGGTGGAGGCGGTGCGGGACCACCCTCGACGGCTGGTGCTCCTCGCGGTCGTCCCGGACGAGCCGGAAACCGACTACGGTTATATCGTTCCCGGGGAGCGCTCGATGGGCCTGCGCTCGGCGGAGATCCGCAAGGTCAGCGGCTTCATCGAAAAACCCGATCGGCGGACCGCCGCAGAGCTGATGCGCTCCGGGGCTTTGTGGAATACGATGACTATGGTATGTGACATCAAGGCGCTGCTGAGCATGGTGAAAAGAGTGCAGCCGGCGCTCCATCGCGCGTTTCTGCGGATTGCGCGCGCCATCGGCACGCCGCACGAGGCCGCGGTCGTCGAGGACGTTTACCGCTCGCTGCAACCGGTCAACTTCTCCAGAGGCATCATGGAGCCGATCGCGGTCCGGTATCCGGATTTCGTCTCGGTGCTGCCGGTTCGGGGCGTGTGCTGGAGCGACTGGGGCTCCGCGGAGCGGATTGCACGCGCCCTGGACGTGCTGCGGCGGCGCGAGACCGACTTGGCGCGGGCGGCGGCGAGCCGCCGCGCCGGCCCCGATGCACGCCTGCTCGCCGGCTGCAAATAAGCGCAAGGAGGAAACGCCATGATCGCGAAGCTTTCCAGGCCGAACGCCTTTACGGGAATCGGCTTGACCGCGCTGCTGCTCGCCGCCAACCCCGCAACAGCCGTTGCGCAGGCGGTGCGCTCCCACGAGGATGCCCGGCGCATCGTGACGATCGAGAACTTGAGCGTTCGCGACGGGACGGTTTCCGGCGAGATTCGCAATCGCTCGCCGCACACGGTGCGGGGGGTCGAGCTGCTCATCCGCCACACGTGGCTTTGGGCCAACGAGTTCAAACCCGGCAAGGACGACCCGGGCACGGCCGTCTACTACACGGTGCCCGACGAGATCAAGCCGGGAGGGACCGCGCGCTTCAACGTCGCGCCGGACCCGCCGCTGCCCAGGCGGTCCAACGGCACCTACTCGACCACGGTGTCGATCGCGGGCTTTACCGAGGTCATTCCCCAGAGCCGCTGACGCGGCCTCACCCCGGCTCCTGCTCTTCGCCGATGAGGTAGTAGTCGTCGATGTGGGCGAGAATCTCCTCGCGGTCGGGAATCGCACCCGCCGGCGCCATCCGTTCGAGCTTGCGCAGCCCGTGAGCGAGCTGCTCGTCGCCGAGAACGCCGGCGATCCACCGCGAGAAATCGCCCGCGAGGAGATGGTGCCGCAAAGAAGCGGGCGACGCTTTCTGGATCGCCTTGTAGAATTCCAGCATGTTGTGAGCGACGAGAGGCTCGTCGTTGTAGAGAAAACGGAAGGCCTTCTCGTCCGGTAGTCGCGTATCGGCGTACTTCCGCCCGTGGTGGGCGTGGACGGTCACCCGGTCGGCCGGCTGGAACACCTGCCAGCGAGGGCCGTCCGCATCCTGCAGCAGCAACCCCACGCGCCCGGGGGTGACGGCGGCGAGCGCGGCCCGCGCGTCGATTTCCCGAGGGGCGCACGCTTGAAGAACCTTGGTGAGGAAGTAGCGCTCGTCCTCGATCTTCGATCCCGTAACGGCGTGCGCTCCGACCCCGGCGTAGACCTCGTCGGACAGCTGACTCGGCCGGTAGGTCGCGAGGATGAAGTTCCCCGTCCGGCTCGAAAGCTGCCGCGAGCAGCCGCCGTCCGCGAAGAAGTAATGCGCCTCGTCGATCAACACCCAGTGTGGAACGCCTGTCGTTTCGCGGGCGGCCGCGAGCGCGCCGAGCAGCTCCTCGACGTATTTCTGCTGCTCGCGCAGCGGCAGCGCCGAGAGGTTGACGACGACGCTCAAACGCTGGTGCGCCAGGACCTTCGGGATCGCCGCCGCCGCAGGGAGCGGCAGCTCGCGCCCCAGGGTCAGCACCTTCCCGAGCTGCCCGAGCGCGAGATAATCGCCTTCCGGATCGATGACGCAGAGCCGGTAATCCCGCTCGATCAGACGCTCCGCCAGCAGCCCGGCCAGCCACGACTTTCCCGACCGGGGATCGCCGCTGATCACCATGTTCACGCCCGAAGCGGGAAAGAGGACCGGATCGCCGTCCGGCGTGTTGCCGATGGCGATGCGGTGGCGCCGGGGCGTGGGCGCCGTGCATCCGTTGCTCAACAGGCGGCGGATATAAAACGCCACTCCGGCTCCTCCCGGTTGCGAGAGGTGGTCGTCCGCCATCGCCGTGACCGAGGCAACCGCGCCGCGCGCCGCCACCCCCAGCTCCGCCGCCAGCAGCAACGGGATGTCGTTTTCCGCATCACCGAACGCGATCAGGTTGTGCTCCGAACGCGCCAGCTCTTCGAGCGCGCGCCGCACGCCGACCGCCTTATTGACGCCGCTCGGGAGCAGCATGAGCGCGCCGCGATTGAAGATGAGCTGCCCGTCCAGGCCGAAGCGGCGGATGAGATCGAGAAGCTGGGTTGTGTGGTGCTCCCACGTGCCGACGATGACCGTCCCGGTGTGGAACGGCACCCCCCTGGCTCTGAGCTGGCCCAGAAAGCGGTCCGGCGGCGGCTCTCCCAGCTGAATCGTGCGCTGCTGGCGGCAGAGCCACACGATCGCGCCGTTTTCGGCGACGACCGCGTCGAAGGGTAACGTCTGCTCGCACGCGCTCTCGATCTCCTCGAGGACCCGCCCGGTGACGAGGATTCTCGCGACCCCCTGCATCCGCGCGGCTTCGAGGGCGGCGAGCAGCTCCGGAGCGAGCCGTCCGTCGGTGGCTCCGGTGCCGTCGAAGTCGCATGCTATGACGCGGCAGTACACTCGAATCCCGTGGCGGAGAGAAACTAGGCGGCCTTGCGCTTGCGGGGCTCTGTCAGGCGAACGATTTTCGGATGGACCAGGCTCTCGAAATCCTTGTATCTCATCCTCACCGTCTGGACGTGGTTTCCCGCGTTGAAGTAGATGAACTCGTCCTCTTGGAGGGCCGGGTCGACGTAGACCGGGATGCCGAAAAGATTGCCGAACGGGGGCATCGCGCCGATCTCGCAGTTGGGGAAGCGCGACGCGAATTCGTCTTCCGTGGCCAGCTGCACCTCGCGCGCGCCCAGGCTTTCACGCGCCGTGCTCAGGCTGACTTTTTGGCTCCCCATGATCACCGCCATCACCAGCTCGCCGTCGGCTTTCAGCATCACGACCTTGGCCATCTGATCTCCGGAAAAGTGCTGCTTTGCCGCAATCTCCTGAGCCGTGTACGCAAGCGGGTGGTTGTAGACCTCGTACGAGACCTTCGCTTCGTCCAGGAAATCCTTCAGTTTCTTTAGGATCGGCATACCAAATCTCCTTCCTTCGGTTTTTCTGAACGATACCCGGGATGAGCGGCAATAATCATGCCTGCTTCGAACGGCCGGGCATGGCCGATTTTTCGCTTACCGGGCCCGCGGCAGACAGGTCGAAGAGAGCTCGTTGTGCGCAGCTCTGCGAAGCTTTGCGTCTCCCCTTCTCAGCGATGAGAATGGAGTGCTGCCCGGTAGTGCCGGGAGCACACCGGCTGCGCGATTTCAAACACTTGCTCCAAGTTCCCGGGAGCTGTCGCTGGCACGTCTCTTGCCGGTTTTTCGGGCAGATACAACCGGGGGGAAGAAGATGAAAATTCCTTTGCAGATCACCTTCCGCAACATGCCTCCTTCGGAGGCGATCGAGAGCCACATAAGGGAGAAAGCTGCAAAGCTCGAATCTTTTTACGACAGGATCATGGGATGCCGCGTCGTTGTCGAGGCGCCGCACCGCCGTCACCACAAGGGCAAAGCCTACCTGGTGCGCATCGACCTCACCGTTCCCGGGGGAGAGCTGGTCGTCAACAGAGAGCCCACCCACCTCGAGGCCGAAAAGCCCGAGCCTCTCGAGCCGCCGGAAAAGGAGCTCGCCGAATGCCGCGAGCCGACCCGGGAGGCGGCGCACGAAGATCCGTACGTGGCGATTCGCGACGCGTTCAATGCCGCCGCGCGCAAGCTCCAGGACTTCGCCCGGCGGCAGCGGGGAAAGGTCAAGCGCCACGAGCCGCCGCCCCGCGCGGTGGTCGTGAAGCTCTTCCCCGAAGAAGATTACGGTTTTCTGGAGTCCGCCGACGGGCGCGAGATCTACTTTCACAGAAACTCGGTCCTGCCTCCGGGGTTCGACCGGCTGAAGGTCGGCACGCCCGTCTACTTTCACGAGGAGCCGGGAGAGAAAGGGCCGCAGGCGAGCACGGTCCGCATCGCCGCCCGATGAGGCGGCTCGAAGCCTGGGAAACCCGCGATGCGGTGGCGGTTTATCGGTGAGCTCGAAACTATGCAGGCGGAGTATAACGCTGGCGCGCGCCGGGCCAGCCGTGTCGCCGCGAATCAGGTCGCAGGCTCAACAGCGGGAAGTGAAAACCGGGAACCGGAAATCCGGGACTCCTATTGTCCCGGGCCCTCAGCCCACTTTCGACGGCGCTTTCTTTTCTCCAGGGGCTTTTCTTTGAGCTCCCGCAGACCGCGCCGGATGTACCCGGGATCGAGACCGAGCAGCTCGCAGACGTTCTGGAAAGAGAAGATCCAGGTGTCGGAAGTGTCCATGATCCACCGTTCCGCTTCGGCGAAGCGCTCTTTCCCGGCGCGGTCGCGCGCCGAGCTGCACTTGAGATAAGCGTCGATGGCGTCCTTGAGAATCGCATGAAGCAGGGCCTTTTCCGGCTCCAGGTACTGGGCCCGGCGTAGCGTGTCGAAATATTCTTCGGCAAGGCCGGTGTCTTCCGGCAAAGCCGGATAGATCTCGCTCATCGATCGCTCCTTCTGAGTGAGTGGACTGCAAGCGCTATGCCACGAAACATTTCCAAGGCTCTGTCTTCTCATCTCTGCGGCCCGCCCGGCCGGGTCTTTGCACCGGCGGGAACGAGCCAGAATTCAGCGGCAAAAGCCCCGGAAAATCGCGAGTGTCGAGCGGCTGTCCTGGCATAATGGTTGCGAATGTTTCCGCAACAAACGCTTGCGTTCGTTCGTGAATCGGGGAAAGCCATGACCCAGAACGATAACGGCGAATACCCGCCGGAGGCGACCGTCGGAGATCAGAGTCTTCGTGGCCTGCCCGGGGTGGTGGAACAAGAGCCGCTTCCTTCCTCGCCTCCTCGCGCCGACCTTCGGCCGCTCATCGCCCGGCTCGCTTACGAGATCTATTTGAGCCGCGGTAAACAGCACGGTCACGACCTGGACGACTGGCTCGAAGCGGAAAGAATCGTCCTCGCGCGTTTCGCGCGTTCGCGGTCCGGAGATTCGGGCGATGGCAAAGAAGCGTAACGAGCCCGTCTCGTTTCCGATGCACGTCTCGCAGGAGGTGGAGCGCTTGTTCGACGAGATGATCCACCGCCCCTGGGGATTCTGCCGCGAGATACGAGGTTGGCAGCCGTCGGTCGACCTCTTCGAAACGGCAGCCGCGTTCGTTCTCGAAGCCGATCTCCCCGGCGTCAAAGCCGGCGACGTCAAGGTGGAGGTGGAGGACGGCGACCTGGTCCTTCAGGGATGGAGGTCGCTGGAGACGAGTCGCCAGAGCGGGCGGTTCCACGCGATGGAGCGTTCTTCCGGCTATTTCATGCGGCGGATCCGGCTCCCGGAGTCGGTCGACCGCGACGGTATCGAGGCCGAGTTCAAGGACGGAGTGCTGCGCATTACCTTACCCAAGGCCCGGCGTAAAAAGGATCAGGCATGAGCAAAGCAACGAGTACCCCTTCAGAACCGAGCTGGATGTCGAGCGGACGCCCGGAGCCGCGGGAGCTTACGGCCGAGGAGCTCAGATTCGTGGCCGACATGAAGCTCGACTTCGCTTCGACGAGCGAGATGGGGCCGGCCGCCGCGTTCGTGGGGCAGGACCGGGCGCTCGCCGCTCTGGAGCTGGGTCTCGGCGTTTCGGCGACCGGTTACAACATCTTCGTCTCCGGCCTTGCCGGTGCGGACAAGCTGGAGCCTCTCAAGCGCTGGGTGGCCGAGCGTGCGGGCAAGGCGCCCACCCCAGGAGACTGGGTTTATGTCCACAACTTCAAGCAACCCGACGAGCCGCGGGCGATCTACCTCAAGCCCGGCCAGGGGAACCGCCTCAAGCTGTTGATGCGGGACCTGGTAAAGACGCTCCGGGAAGAGGTGCCCAAGGCCTTTCGCCAGGAGGCCTTCGACAAGGAAAAGTCGCTGCTCACCGAGAAGTACACCAACCGCGCCCAGGAGCTGAACGAGCAGTTCGCCGAGCTGGCGCGCTCGAAGGGATTCGTCATCCAGCCCGGCCCGCGCGGGCACCTCTACTTCGTCCCCCTGGTCCGCGGGAAGCCCCTGCAGAAACCGCAGGACTACGCCGAGCTCTCGGACGAGGAGCGGCGCGAGGTCGAACGCCAGCAACAGGAGCTGGCGGCGGAAATGGAGCGGCTGGCGCGCAAGCAGCAGGAGCTGATGCGCGAAATGGAAGACGACATCCGCGAAGTCGAGCGCCGTTTCTGCGAGCGCCTGTTGCGCCCGATCCTGTCGCGCATTCGCGACGAGATCCAGAACGAGGAAGTGGACCTCTACCTCCGCGAGGTCGAGGAGCACGCCCTCAACAACCTCGACGAATTCAAGGAATCGCCGGTTTCGATCATCCCGCTGCCATTCCTCCCCCTGCCGCGCGAGCGCGACCCGTTTCTGGAATACGAGGTCAACGTCGTCGTGGACAACGGCGCGACGCGGGGGGCTCCGGTCATCGTCGAGAGCGCGCCCACGTATCTCAACCTGTTCGGCACGATCGAGCGCGTGGTCGACCGCTTCGGCCGCGTGGTGACCAACTTCACCCGCATCAAGTCCGGCTCGTTCCTGCGCGCGCACGGAGGCTATCTGATCTTCAGCCTCGAGGACGCGCTGATGGAGCCCGCGGTCTGGAAAGTGCTCAAGCGCACGCTGCGGAGCGGCCGCATCGAGATGGAAACCTACGAGCCGTTCGCCCTGTTTTCCGCCTCGGGGCTGAAGCCCGAGCCGGTCGAGGTCAACACCAAGGTCATCGTCCTCGGCAGCTCCTTTCTCTACCACCTCCTGTACAACTGGGACGAGGAGTTCCACGAGATCTTCAAGGTGAGGGCCGATTTCGACCCGATCATGGAGCGCGATCCCGACCACCAGCTCGCCTACGCGCAATGGGCCGCCGACCTCTGCCGGGAAGAAGGGCTGCCCCACCTGGACCGCGGCGCGGTCGAGCGGCTGATCGAGTTCGGCTCCCGCGCGGCCGGCGACCGCGGCAAGGTGCTGGCGTCGCGCGCCCACGTGACCGACCTGGTCCGCGAGGCCGCCTTCTGGGCCCGCAAGGAGGACCGGCAGCTGGTGTCGACGCGGGACGTGGAACAGGCGATCCAGAGCCGGATCTTCCGCTCCAACCGCCTGGAGGAACGCATCCGCGAGCTGATCGCCAACGGCACCATTCTGGTCGACATCGACGGAAAGAAAATCGGCCAGATCAACGGGCTGTCCGTGGTGGAGATCGGCGAGTACGCTTTCGGCCGGCCGAGTCGCGTCACCGCCAGCGTCGGCATGGGCCAGGCCGGCATCATCAATATCGAGCGCGAGTCGCGCCTGAGCGGCAGCATCCACGACAAGGGCGTGCTGATCCTCGCCGGTTACCTGCGCAACCGCTTCGGCCAGGAGCAACCGCTGACGCTTTCGGCGAGCCTTTGCTTCGAGCAGTCCTACTCCGGCGTCGAGGGGGACAGCGCCTCCTCGACCGAGCTCTACGCGCTCCTGTCGCGCCTCTCCGGCGTGCCCTTGCGCCAGGACATCGCCGTCACGGGTTCGGTCAACCAGTGGGGGGAAGTACAGGCGATCGGGGGGGCCAACGAGAAGATCGAAGGCTTTTACGACGTCTGCCGGGTCGTGGGCCTGACCGGCAGGCAGGGAGTGATCATCCCCGAGGCCAACGTGCGCCATCTCGTTCTGCGCGCGGACGTGGTAGCCGCGGTCGCGGAGGGGCGTTTTCACATCTACCCGGTGCGCACCGTGGACGAGGGGCTGGCCGTCCTCACGGGGATGGGACCCGAAGGCGCCGACGAGGTCAATCGGCGCACGAGCGCCCGGCTGAGGGAGATGGCGGTCGGCTTGAAGCGGTTCGTCGCCGGGCACGACGGCGAAGCCGAAACCGAAAGCAAGCAGGCTTGATCGGGTCTGGAGTCCAACCGCCACAGTCTCGTGTTTTCAAACTCGGACCCGGGACCTTGGACTCTGGACCTGTCACCGGTTGAAACTCGACGCAATCGGCGAGACTGAATCTCATGCGTCCCCTGCGCCCCCGCTATGTTCCGGTCCCTTCCCAGGATGCCCCGGAAGGCGGCCGACTGATCCTGCGGGACGGCACCACGGCTTCACTGCGCATCGCCCGTCCCGAGGACAAGCCCGGTCTCGCCGAATTCTTCGCCGGCCTCTCCAACCGCTCGAGAGTTTATCGCTTCTTTTCGGCCTCCGAGCCGGCGGAGAAAGTCATCGAGACCTTTTGCGACAACTCGGCTCCCGACAAGCGCCTTACGCTGGTGGTCACGCGAGCGGCCGGCGACCGGCAAAGGATCGTCGCAGCGGGCACCTATGCCGCTCGCGACGAGGCGACCGCAGAGGTCGCGATGGCGGTCGACGACCGCCTGCAGGGAAAGGGGATCGGCTCGCTCCTGCTCGAGCGGCTCGCGCTTCTCGCGGCGGCGAACGGGTTTCGCCGCCTCTGGGCCGTCACGATGCACGAGAACAAGGCGATGCTGGACGTTTTCCGCGACTCGGGATTCGAGTGCCGCACCCGCATGGACCAGGGCTACGTCGAGATCGATCTCTCGCTCGTCCCGACCGAGACCAGCGTCATGCGCGCGGAGCTGCGCGACCGGGTCTCGACCACGGCGTCGCTCCGGCCGTTCTTCCAGCCGCGCTCGGTGGTGCTCGTCGGCGCCTCGCGCAAGCCCGGGTCGATCGGGGACCGGATCCTCAAGGCGATCGAGGCCGCGGGCTTCCGGGGCTCGGTCTACCTGGTGAACCCCACCGCCGACTTCATCGGGTCGCGCAAGGTCTACCCGTCGGTTCGAGAGCTGCCCGAAGCCCCCGACCTCGCGATCATCACGGTGCCGGCCCAAGCCGTGCTCGGCGTGATCGACGACTGCGCCGCCCGCGGCGTCAGGGCGGCGCTGGTGATCAGCGCCGGCTTCGCCGAGATCGGCCGCGAGGGCGCCCGCCTCCAGGAGCAGCTCGTCGAAAAGGTCCGCGGCTACGGCATGCGCCTGGTCGGCCCGAACTGCCTCGGGCTGATGAACACCGATCCCGCCGTGCGTCTCAACGCGTCGTTCTCGCCCATCTTCCCGCCCGCCGGCCGCGTGGCTTTCTCCTCGCAGAGCGGCGCGCTCGGCCTCGCCATCATCACGCTGGCGCGCGAGCGCGGCCTCGGGCTCTCCAAGTTCATCAGCGTGGGCAACAAGGCGGACGTTTCCGGCAACGACCTGCTCCAGTACTGGGACGAGGATCCCCAGACCGCGGTGATCCTGCTTTACCTCGAATCGTTCGGCAACCCGCGCCGGTTCGCCCGCATCGCCCGGCGGGTGGGGCGCCACAAGCCGATCGTCGCGTTGAAGGCCGGCAGAACCGGCGCCGGGCTCCGCGCCGCCAGCTCACACACGGCCGCCCTGGCCGCCAGCGAGGTCGCCGTCGACGCTCTCTGCCATCAGGCGGGCGTGATCCGCGTCGACACCATCGACGAGATGTTCGACGTCGCCGCGGCGCTCGACGCTCAGCCGCTGCCGCCCGGCCGCCGCGTCGGGATCCTCACCAACGCCGGAGGGCTTGGAATCCTTTGCGCCGACAGCTGCGAAGCGAACGGGCTCGCCGTCGAGCCCCTGCAGCCGGCGACACGCGAGCGGCTCGCCAGCTTCCTTCCGCCCACCGCCGCCGTGGCCAATCCGGTCGACATGATCGCGTCGGCCGGGGCCGAGGAGTTTCGCAAGGCGACCGAGATCCTGTTGGGCGCCGAGGAGATCGACGCTTTGATCGTGCTCACGATCGACGCCGGCCTCGCCTCGCTGGAGTCGATCACCGCGGCCATCTGTGCCGGCGTGCGCGAGAGTCGCGCCGGCAAGGGCGCCGGCAAAACCGTCCTCGCCTGCGTGATGGGCGAGGAGATCCGCCGCCGGCCGCTCTCCATGGACGGCGAGCGGCTGCCGAACTATCCGTTCCCTGAGAACGCCGCCCGGGCACTCGGGCGGCTCGCCAAATACTCCGAATGGCGCCGCCAGCCCGAAGGCGTGATTCCCGATTTCGAGGACATCGATCCGCGGGAGGCGCAGCGCGTTTGCCGGAGCGCGGCGGGGCGCGGCGGGCCCTGCTGGCTCTCGGCCGAAGAGACCCGAGCGGTGCTCGCGGCCCTGAGGCTGCCTCTCTCCCCCGGGGCGATCGCCCGGGACGCCGAGGAGGCCGAGCGCGTCGCCGCCGAGATCGGGTTCCCGGTCGCGCTCAAGCTCGCCTCCCGCACGATCGTCCACAAGACCGAGGTCGGCGGCGTCTATTTGAATCTCCGGGACGCGCCCGCCGTCCGCGCCGCCTTCGACGACCTGCGGGATCGCCTAGCGGCGAGCAAAAAGCTCGACGCAATGGACGGCGTTCTCATCCAGCCGATGATTACCGGAGGCGTCGAGGTCATGATCGGGGTCTCCCAGGACCCGCTGTTCGGCCCGCTCCTCGCATTCGGCCTCGGCGGCATCCACGTCGAGATTCTGAAGGACGTCTGCTTCCGCCTCACGCCGATCACGGATCGCGACGCCAGCGAAATGGTGCGCGCCATCCGCGGCTTTCGGCTGCTCCAGGGCTATCGCGGCCATCCGCCTGCGGACATCGCCGCCCTCGAGGAGCTCCTGCTGCGCGTTTCGCGGCTGGTCGAAGAGGTTCCGGAGATCGCGGAGCTCGACCTGAACCCCGTGATCGCCCTCCCGCCCGGGCGGGGGTGTCTGGTCGTGGACGCGAGAATCCGCGTCTCGGCCTAGCCAGCCCGAAACCGTATACACCGGAGCGCCCCTGTGTTAAAAAAAGCGGATGGCCTCGTACTGGGAGTTGCTTTCTCTGGTGCCGCTGGGATTTTTCGCGGGGGGCTACGGCGCCCTGATCGGGGCCGGAGGCGGATTCGTGCTGGCTCCGGCCCTCCTTCTCCTCTACCCGGACGACCCGCCGGAAACGATCACCAGCATCTCCCTCGCGGTGGTCTTTTTCAACGCCCTCTCGGGCACGCTGGTATACGCGAGATCGAAGCGCATCGCCTACAGCTCGGGCCTGATCTTCGCGCTGGCGACGATGCCGGGCGCGGTCGCCGGGGCGCTGGCGACCACGGCGGTCGGCCGGAGCTGGTTCGACCTTCTTTTCGGCTCGCTGCTGGTTCTGGTCGCGGTCCTCTCCGCCGCCAGCACGGGGAAAAGAGCGGCCGCGCGGATCGCGCAAGCCCAGCCCCGGGCGGGCGCGATCGCCGACATGAGGCCCGCAACGCTGGCCCTGGGGGCGGCCTTGAGCACGGTGTTTGGTTTCCTGTCCAGCTTCCTGGGAATCGGCGGCGGCTTTCTCTACGTGCCCGCGCTCGTCTACCTGCTGGGCTTTCCCGTCCACGTCGCGACCGCCACGTCGTTGTTCGTTCTCACGATCACGGCGCTCACCGGCAGCGCCACCCATGTCCTGGCGGGGCTCTTCCAGCAGGGGATCCGCCGCGTCCTCGCGCTCTCGGTCGGCGCCGTCCTGGGAGCGCAGTTCGGCGCCCGCCTGTCGCAGCGCATCCACGCCGACTGGATCATCCGCAGCCTCTCGGCGGCCCTCGCCCTGGTCGGCGCGCGGCTGATCGTGGCGGCGCTCTAGCGAGACCCCTCAGCGCTTGACGACGAGCACCGGGCAGCGCGCGTAGCGGAGCGTGCGCTCGGCGACGCTCCCGAGCATCAGCCGCTGCAAGCCGGTCCGGCCGTGGCTTCCCATGATGATCAGCTCGGCCCGCAGCTTTCTCGCCTGCTCGGCGATGACCCGGGCGAAGTCGGTGCCGCGCACGAGCACGAATCGGCAGTCGTCGGGCGCCAGGCGCTTGCGCGCCGCGAGCCGCCTGAAGCTCTCGCGGGCGTCGCGCTCGAGCAGGCCGTAGAAGTCGAAGGTCCCGCCCATCGGCGGGTAGACGAGCTCCCCCTGGACGACGTGAAGCACGACCACCTTGGCGCCCCGCTCGCGCGCCATCGAGAGCGCGTAGTCGAGCGCCTTTTCCGAATTCGGGGAGAAATCGATCGGTACGAGATAGGTGGGGGCCCTTCTCATCGTCTCCGTCCGCTCGCTTCCCTTCGCCTCAGCGCAGCCCGGCCAGCTCCTGCAGCATGCGCCAGTTCCGCAGCCGCTCCGCCTGGGCTTCGAGCAGCTCCGGCGAGGGATTTCCTTCGCTGTCCCAGTGCTTGGCGAACCGCCCTTCCGTGCGTGCGAAGTCGAGGAAAGTGAGCGGCTTCTCGCTCCGGGGCGGCGTCCACCAGTCCTCCTTTTGCGCCGGGTTTCCGACCAGGCTCAACCGCTCCCGGATTTTCTCGCCCTTGCGCGGGTCGTAGATGAAAAGCGGAAAGGCGCGCGACTCCACGGCGAGCTTCGCCTGGCGCGCGGAATTGCAGTCCGGCACCCCGTGCTCGGGCTGGCAGGTGGTGTAGACGTTGATCACCGCAGGCCCCGGATACTCGTTCGCCTCCATCACCGCTCTGTAGAAGTGGTTGATGTGGGCGGCGGTGGTCTGCGCCACGTAAACGTCGGGATGCACGAGGCAGATCTCGGCGAGCTCCTTGCGCCGCTCTCGCTTGCCGCGCTGCGCGGCGCCGAAGGCCGCCATTTTGGCGTCCTGGGCCGGAAACGACGCGGTCGAGGCCTGGCCGCCGGTGTTCGAGTAGACCTGGGTGTCGAGCACCAGAACGTTGATATCCATGCCGCTGGTCAGCATGCGGCTGAGACTCTGGAAGCCGATGTCGTACATCGCGCCGTCGCCGCCGATCACCCAGAGCTTCTTGTACTCCCA
Source organism: Candidatus Zixiibacteriota bacterium (assembly GCA_035574315.1). NCBI lineage: Bacteria > Pseudomonadati > Candidatus Zixiibacteriota > Candidatus Zixiibacteriota bacterium. Next base: position 41,812 of record DATLYW010000038.1, on the reverse strand, counting down.
CCCGAGCTGGTTCCAGCGCGCCCGAATGCCCATGGCGTCCGCCGGCGCGTTCTCGAACAGCGAGTTGGTCCACGGCACGAGATAGGGGTTGTAGGGATAGGTGGAGCCGTACACGGTGTTGCATCCCGTGGCGGCCACGATGCCGATGTTCTCCGGCTTGTGGACGAATCCGGTCGCCGCGAGCATCATGCGGATCGCCGTCGCCTCGCCGCATCCCATGCACGAGCCGGCGCCGCCGACGTACAGCAGCGACGACTCCTCGTCGAGCATGAAATCGGCGAGCGCCCGTTCGTTGATGTATTTTCTCGGCGTCGGTCCGATCGTGCGGAAGAAGTTGAACGCCGCCCGGTAGCGCGGCAGGGAGCCCGAGTCCTTGGGGACCATCTCGAGGGCGCGGTAATCGAGCGCCTCGCACACCTGCACGCACTCGGCGCAGCCCTTGCACTTCGTCGGGTCGATGAAGATCCCGAAAAGCGCCCCCTCGTCGCCCTTTTTCTCCGGCACGTCGTAGTACTTGCGCGTGCGCGCCCAGTGCGAGGCGGTCCATTCCCGCTCCGCCGGGTCCTCGATCCGCTGCAGCGCCTGCTCCACGGCGGAAGCGGGAACCGCCTTCGCGAGAATCGCCGTGTCGGGACACTCGGTGACGCACGTCATGCAACCGACGCACCTCTCCCGGATGAATCGCGGAATCTCCGGCGCGATATAGCTGAAATCGCGCAGCGCCCCGGTCCCCGGCGGGATCAAGCTGCGCGCCACGCCGAGATCGGCGGGAAGCTCGGCCGAGCCCCGTCCTTCCTGGTACGCGCCGATCACCCGCCGGTTGAAATCGTCCACGTAGCGGTCGAGATCGAGCTCGATCACCCGCGAGTCGGCGTACGTCGCCTCATGGGTTTCCATCGCCGTTCCCGCCGGCTTGATGCCGGGGACGGCAACCTCTTCCTGCGCCTCCGCTTCGAGCGGATTGAAAACCGCTTCCGGCTCCGTTGTCATGCAATCCTCCGCCGGGGAAATCCTGCCTCACTCCTCGGCCACGCGCCTGGCCAGATCCGTGACGGACAGAACGCCGATCGCGCGGACGTGACCGGACGACTCCTCGACCACGACCAGCCGGTGGATGCGCCGATCGGCGAGGACCCGCGCCGCTTCTTCGATGGTGGCGTCGGGTCCGATGGTGATCGCCGGCTTCGTCATCAGATGCTCCGCCGTCATCCCGCGCCAGTGTTTCAGATAGGGCTGGACGAAGCGGGCATTCACCAGGTCCGTGCGGGAGATCACCCCGGCGACGTCGCCCTGTGCGTCGGTCACGATCAGGGCGCTGATATCCTTGGCGTCCATCACGGCGGCCACCCGCTCGATCGGCGTCTCGAGACCGCACGTTTCCACGCCTGCATGCATCCAGTCCCGCACTCTCGCGCCGCTCATCGTCCCCCCTAGGCCGCCGCCGAGATCAGCTCGGCGCCGATCTCCAGGACCTCGTCCCTGCCCCGCTTGACCGCGAGCAGGTTCTCCTGCACGACCTTCTCTCCGCGCTTGCCGAAAAATTTCCTGAGCGACCGCTCGACCGCGGCGTAAACCTCCTCGTCGCCCAAGCCCCGCGCCGCCACGAAGGGCGCGACCCGCAGGAACACGCCGAGGAGCACGATTCCCTGCATTCGCTGCGCGAGCTGCGGCTGGCTCGAGATCTCCTGCGCCACGCGGGCCGCGTCGAGCGCCAGCACGCGGATCCGGTTGCGGCGGATGAATTCCCGCGCCGCGGGTGGAATCGACCTCCAGATTTGCGCGGGGTCGCGGCTCGGATGCTGGAGAAACACCGCGCCTCCCGGCACCAGCCCGCTCAGGGGATCGCCCACGTTGAAGGCGTTGACGTTGTTCAGCGGAACGAAGTCGACGTGCCTGAGCTCGGCGTGGGCGCTCACCGGCTCCTCCGCCACCGTGAGAAAGTAAGTCGTGGGCAGCCCCTTTTTCTCCGAGCCGTACATCGGGTAGGCCTGGACGTACAGGCCGAAGAGATCGCCGACGATCGTCGCGATCACCTTGTTGGTCGTCACCGAGCCGTAGCCGCCGACGGAGTGGCCCCGCATCGAGAAGGCGCCTTTGGGCCTGACGTCGGGCTCGCGCCCGGCCGGAAGCGCCAGCTCGTGGCGCACGCCGAGAACGAAGAAACGCCGCTCCACGCCGGAGCGCAGATGATCCACGACCGCGACGAAATCGCCGGGGCGCACGTCACGGCTCCCCAGGCCGGCCGATCCGCCGTACACCGCCGGCATGCGCTCGATCCGGGGATAACCGGGCGCGCCCGAGAGGGCGTCCGCGAACGCCGCCTTGATCTCGGCCGCGAGCGGGTTCGATTGCGCGAGCGGGTTGTCCATGCGCTCTATCACCGCAAGCGCCTTGACGCCCCTGAGGGCCTCGACCACGGCGGGCCCGGGAAACGGACGGAAGCTCGTGATGTGCAGCGTCCCCACCTTGACGCCCTCGTGGCGGCGCAGATACTTCGCGGTCGCCGTCGCGGTCTCGCACAGGCTGCCCATGGCGACGATCGCCACCTCGGCGTCCTCCAGCCCCCAGCCGTCGACCATGCCGTAGCGCCGTCCCGTGAGCGCGTGGAACTCGCCGGCGACGCGGCGCATGATCGGCGCGACCCGATCGTAGAAGTAGCGCTGCGCGATCTTGCCCTTCATGTAGCTGTCCTGGTTCTGCACCACTCCGCTCATGATCGGCCGCGCCGGATCCATCAGATTGCGCAGCCGGTGCTCGTTGTTGGGGTCGCCGACGAAGCGCTTCATCAGCTCGGGCTCCGGCAAGCGCACCGTCTCGATCGTGTGCGTGGTCAGGAAACCGTCCTGGACGTTGAAGAAGGGGGTTTCGGATTCCTCGGCGACGCGCCGCGAGATCAGCGCGAGATCGGCGGCTTCCTGGACGTTGCGCGCGAACACCATCCCCCAGCCGCAATCGGCGACGCCCATGACGTCGTCATGGCCGGCGTGGATGTTCAGTCCCTGCGAGGTGAGCGCGCGCGCGCCGATGTGGAAGACCACGGGCAGCCGCTTGCCCGCGATCACGTAGAGAACCTCCTTCATCAGGATCAGTCCCTGCCCCGAAGTGAAGTTCGAGACCCGCCCGCCCGCGAGCGCGAACCCCTCGCAGGTGCTCGCCGAGCTGTGCTCGGACTCCAGCTCGAGAAAGACCAGGCGCTCGCCCCAGAGGTTTTTCTGGCCGTTGGCGACCGCCATCTGGTAGCCGCCTCCCATGTTCGTCGACGGCGTGATCGGATAGGCGCAGGCGCCCTGAGTGATATGCGTCTCCACCCATACCACGGCCTCGGAGCCGTCGGCCGTGGCACGGATTCCGGGGAACGGGAAGCCCGCGCCGCCTAGGTCAGTTCGCCCTTCCATACGTTCTTGAGCGCACGCAACAGATCGACGTGAGTGACGACGGGAATCATCTGGCCCCGCTCGTCGATCACCGCCATCATCCCGCCGCCCGCAGGCGGCAAGAGGCCCCCGGGATCGGCCGCCTCGGGCTTTCTCGCCGGAGTCGCATCCACGACCGGAGCCGGAGGCTCCTCGCCCGGTTCGGTTTCGCCGGACATCTTCGTAAGCTCGGGGTCCAGGTTCCTCATGTGCGACCTCTGTTGCCCACGATGGTTGCACTCGCAAGCCGGCTGCCAGGATATAAAGACGGTTTTTCGAGGGGCTTCGCCGGATCGTTCGCGCCTCTCGGAAAAACTGCGCCATGCAGTTGCAAAAATGACAAGAAGCGCCGCCGTCATTCAACGGACGGCGCTTCCCTCGAGCAGGGACTGCGGACAACGGGCGCGGCCCGTGAACCTTTCAAGACCGCGTCGCCGCCCGAGCCACCCTCAGCGGCTGGCTCTCTTGGCCGGATCGACGCGGTCCATCCAGAGGACCGCGGCGCCTCCGACAACGACGATGACGGCGATCACAATCCACGGTTCGACGCCCAGCAAGGCGGGAATCGTCAGCTTCCCGTAGTCGCCGACTTTCAACAGGTTGCTTTCGATGTACGGATAGACCTCGGCATAAAGCCCGGCGCCGATCAGGATCCCGAGCACGCCGCGCAACAAGCCGTCCAGACGGCCTTCACCGAAGGCCGCAGCGCAGGTGCCGGGTCAAAAGCCGAGCAGCAGCATGCCGGCGCCGAAGATCAGACCGCCGAGAACGTTCGCGGCGAGAAGCGTCGGTTTGATGTGCAGGTTCACCATCCCCAGCGCGTGCAGCGCGTAAACGCCGACCATGCCGGAGAGGATCGCCGCGAACATCACCTTCTGGACGGTAAGGTCGCTCCAGCGGAAGAACGAGACGATCTTCTGATAACGGGTCACCTGACCTTTTTGCAGGATGAACCCGAACAGGATTCCCGTAACGAGCCCGAGAGCCAGCCTTGCCGGCCCGGTGATTTCCAGAGGACCCATGTCAAACCCTCCTGAAGATCCATCGCGCCATCAGCGTCCCCGAAGCCATCATCGCTATGAGGAAAAGCCAGCTGCTGACCGCCAACTGAAGCCCTCCACTGAGGGCGTGGCCGCTGGTTCAGCCGTCGGCGAGGCGCGCGCCGAAGCCGACCAGAACGCCGCCGAGAATGCCGATGCCCCAGCGCTGCGCGTTGCTCTCGCCGAACCGGCTCACCCACATCTCGGGAAGCGCCGCAGAGAACTCGACGGCTCGGCGGCTCAACCGCGCGGCCAGATAAGCCCCGATGGGAATTCCGAGGACCAGCATGAACTGCCAGTCCACGATCGGCTTGACCTTCTGCCAGTACGCGTTTGCGGCCACGTGGTCGGGCGCCACAAGCCCCACGATCATGCCCGCGGCGCGCGAAAAGGTTGTCGACACCGAGAGATAGTAGTCGGCGGTGTAGAACGCCGCCATGTTGAGCAGCCCCAGCAGAAGTCCAGCCTGCCACCACGGCCACTCCTCTCTTCTCAACCAGCTCATCATCCCGGTTTCCTCCTTCCCCGTGTCGGGCCGGGAATGGTTCGTTCAAAAGCTCGGGCGAAAAAGAACTCCAAGCTGCTTCGGGCCATTCATCTGCTTTGCTTCGTTTCGAGCGGATCAGGAAGATGGCCCTGCGGACCGGTAACCTCGAACGGCCGGTCTAACGGCGCCGCCAGCCGCTCCAGACCGGAAAGCCTGAGTCGTCCCGCAGCCTCAGTACGTCGTCGCCCTTTTTCACTTCGGCCGCGATGATAGCCGGCTTGCCGCCGAAGGTAATCCTGGAGCCCTTCACCTCGACCTGGTCCTTGGGTTCGATTCTTACGTCCTGATTTTCGAGATACCAGCTCGGTCCCAAGTGAACCGAGATCGTCTCCTTGTCCGTTTTCACTCTGAGATGGACGCCCGCCGACATCCCTTTCCCCGGCGTGATGCGCTCTACCGCCACTACCTCACCGCTGACAGTCTCGACGTTTTTCTGGTCGTACAGGCGGTTGTACGAGCTTCCCGGACCCCACCCCCCGCTGCCGCGCCAGGCCATGCCGGGACGGCGCTGCGCGTAGGAATCGGCCGCGGTGAACAAAAACGCCATGGCTGCAATGGAGACGAGAACCTTCATCTCTTTCACCTCCGCTTTCTCCTGCTGATCGGGTGCGAAGAGCAACGGCCATGCCAGTGTTCGAAAACTCAAAACGTTCCGGGAAACGGGAAAGAGAAAACCGAATTTTCTACATGCTGCGCATGCTTGATTTTCTTAACAACTGGAAATTCTAGAAGGCGTGGTTTGCAGGAGCGCAAAGAAAAATCGCTTCTTGCAGCCGCGCCGACAACATGCTTGCGGTGCGACTCGACAGCGCGGTCGCACCGCTATGTTTCGTAAATCGCAGTAAAAAAACTCCTCGGGACATTCTCGGCGATTCCCGCAGGGAAAGGCCCGCTGCCGGCCTCCCTCCCTCACCTGTTTCCTGGCCCCGGAATTGCGTCTCGGCGCCAACCGATCTCCAAATGACGTCCGTCCGAAATGGCACCTCGCTGCGCGCACTGCGCGAGAACAGCCGAAAAACAAGGACAACCCATGAACGAGCCAAGCGAACACGTTGAGAAGCACGAGCGCCGGGACTTTCTCAAGCTGTTAGTCGGCGGCGCCACGGCTGCGGTGGCGCTGGCGACCAGGCCGGAGACCGTCGACGCCGCCGATTCGCCGAAACCCCTCGAGGAGCTTCCCGATGGCGAAAGCATGATCCTGCGCATGCAGGGAGAGTTGCGCCGGGCCCTCGCCAAGCCGGTCGAGAAGCGTCGATGGGTCATGGTCATCGATCTGCGCAAATGCGTCGGCTGCTCGGCCTGCACCATAGGCTGTGTGGCGGAAAACAAGCTGCCGCCGGGCGTGGTCTATCGCCCGGTAATGGAAGAGGAGGTCGGCGAATATCCGAACGTCGGCCGCCGTTTCTTACCCAGGCTTTGCAACCAGTGCGACAACCCTCCCTGTGTGCCTGTTTGCCCCGTGAAGGCGACCTACAAGAGACCCGACGGAATCGTCGAAATCAACTACGAACAGTGCATCGGCTGCCGCTATTGCCTGCCGGCTTGCCCTTACGGCGCACGCACGGCGGACTTCGGCGAGTTCTACACGAGCGGCACACCGCGGGCGGAACCCTACGAGAAGCTGCCCAGCCACGAATATGGGAGAGAGTGGCCACGGGAACAGGACAAGTCCCCTGTCGGCAACGCGAGGAAGTGCCACTTTTGTATTCATCGCCTCGACGCCGGAATGCTTCCGGCGTGCGTGACGACCTGCATCGGCTATGCCACATACTTCGGCGACGCCAACGACCCGGAAAGTCTCGTCTCCGAGCTGATCGCCAGGCCCAACGCGATGCGCTTGAAGGAAGAGCTCGGCACCAAGCCGCGCGTTTACTACCTGGTCTGAGGAGGCCAGCCATGCTGAAAGCATCCAAAATTCTCATCCCGGTCCTGGCGGTCATGGTCTTGCTGGGGGCGGTCGGCGCCTGGGATCGGCTGGCCCATGGCAAAGCGAATCTCAACTTCGGGAGCTACATCCCGTGGGGGCTGTGGGTCGGCCTGTACATTTACATGGTCGGTATCTCCGGCGGCGCTTTCTTGCTCGTTTTCCTCCATCATGGATTGGGGATCTCCTGTCTACGGCGCGCGAGCCTTTACGCATTGCCCGTTTCTCTGTTCACCCTGGGTGCGGGCCTGCTCCTGGTTCTTGCGGACCTGGGCCATATGGAACGTTTCTGGAAGCTTTATCTTCAGCCGAACCCCGGTTCGATTCTTGCCGCGATGGTCTGGGTCTACACCGCTTTCATCCTGGTGCTCCTGGTCATGCTGCTCGCGCTGGCTAAAGGCCGATCCCGCTGGCTGAAGCCCCTGTCCGTTCTGGGATTCTTCCTGGTCATCACGTTCGGTGGCGGGGAAGGCGCGCTTTTCGGCGTCCTGGGGGCCAGGCCTTACTGGAGTTCGGGGCTCCTGCCGATTCGCTTTCTTTTTTCCGCGCTGCTGGCCGGAGTCGCGGTCGTGGCGTTCACCCTCACCTTGTTCCGCAAGTGGCCGGAGGATCGCGATCATTGGGACGCCGTCGGGTTTTTGCGCTATCTCATTCTCGGCCTCCTCGCAGTCAACGTGCTCATCGAGTTTTCCGAGTACTCGATCACTCAATATGCCGGCACACCCGCGGTCATCGAGGCTCACCACCTCGTTGCCTTCGGCCCTTACTGGTGGGTTTTCTGGATCGTTCAGCTTTTCATCGGGTTCCTCCTACCGGCGATCCTGCTGATTCCGTCGTGGGGCCTCAGGCCTTTCAACTTCGCTTTGGCAGGCTTCCTGATCGGCATCGGCTACGCCGGGACGAAGCAAAACATCGTGCTTCCGGGGCTGGCGGTACCGGAATTCCGCGCCCTCCCCGAGGCGTTCGTTCACAACCGGCTGTCGGTGGCTTATTTTCCGAGCGTCATGGAGTGGCTGATGGCGATCGGAGCGATCGCGGCGGCGGCGTTGCTGTTCGTGCTCGCCGTCGAGTATCTGCCGTTTCTCCGCGGGCCGGCGCCTACTGGAGCACGCTTTGCGGGAGCGAAAGAAGGGAGAGCAGCGTGATGGGCCGATCGAACGAATCGAGCCCGGCCGAGGCTGGAAGGCCCGGCCGGAGCCGCAGAGATTTTTTGAAGACCGCCGCTTTGGTGGGCGGCAGCGCAGCGCTGGCCGGCGGAGTGCCGGGGTTGTTCAAGGACGCCCCTGAAGGCAAAGCCGCCGATCTCGCGCCGCGGGGCGACTACGCGCTCGCCAGGCCGGACCGGATACTCTACTCGGTCTGCCAGCAGTGCAACACCCAGTGCGGCATCAAGGTGAAAATCCAAAACGGCGTGGCCGCCAAGATCGACGGCAACCCGCTCAGTCCCTGGAACCTGACACCGCACCTCTCGTACAAAAGCTCGCCGTTTCAGACCGCCGCTGTCGACGGGGTCCTCTGCCCCAAAGGACAGGCGGGGATTCAGAGCGCCTACGACCCGTACCGCATTCGAAAGGTGCTCAAGCGGGCGGGCCGACGCGGCGAGGGGAAGTGGGTGAGCATCTCCTTCGAGCAGGCCATCCGGGAAATCGTCGACGGCGGGCTGCTGTTCAAGAACGTTCCCGGTGAGGAAAACCGCAACGTGGAAGGCCTGCGCGCCATCCGGGCCTTGACCGACGCGCAGCTCGCGAAGGAGATGTCCGCCGACGTGGCGAAGATCTGGAAAAAGGAGATGACCGTCGCCGAGTTCCAGGCAAAGCACAAGAATCGCCTTGATCTCCTGATCGATCCCGACCATCCGGATCTCGGGCCGAAGAACAACCAGTTCGTCTTCATGTGGGGCCGGCTCAAAGGCGGACGGGGCGATCTGGTGAGCCGCTTCGCGAAGGATTCCTTCGGCACGGTCAACGCGCACGGCCATACGACCGTCTGCCAGGGCTCCCTCTATTTCACCGGCAAGGCGATGAGCGAACAGTACCTGCTGGATGAAAAGGAGCTGAAGTACAAGTGGACCGGCGGCAAGAAATTCTACTGGCAGGCGGATACGGAAAACAGCGAGTTCATCATCTTCGTCGGCGCGTCCCCGTTCGAGGGCAACTACGGCCCGACCAATCGCGCGGGAAGAATCACGAATGGTCTGGAGCACGGCAGGCTGAAAATCGCCGTGGTCGATCCTCGGTTCAGCAAGGCCGCCGCCAAGGCGTGGAAGTGGATACCGATCAAGCCCGGCACGGAAGGCGCGATGGCGCTGGCGATGATCCGCTGGGTCATCGAAAACAGGCGCTATGACGAGAAATATTTGAAGAACGCCAACAAGGCCGCCGCGAAAGCCGACGGAGAGCCGAACTGGTGCAACGCCTCGTGGCTCGTCAAGATCGAGAAAGACGGAAGCCCGGGCGCTTTCCTGCGCGGATCGGAAATCGGGCTACCGAAGATCAAGAAGATCTGGACGGACAAGGAAAGCGGCACGGAAAAGAGCTGCGAGCTCGATCCGTTCGTGGTCCTTTCGGGCGGCAAGGCGGTGGCATTCGACGCTTACGACGAGAAAAATCCGGTCGAGGGCGACCTGCTCGTCGATACCGAGATCCGCGGCACCAAGGTAAAAAGCGGACTGCAGGTTCTCTGGGAGCAGGCGTCGGGCAAGAGCGTCGAGGAATGGGCGGAGATTTCCGGCATCAAGGCGTCCGATATCGAGGCCCTGGCCAGGGAGTTCACCAGCCACGGGAAAAAAGCCGCGGCCGATGTCCACCGTGGCGCGTCCCAGCACACGAACGGTTTTTACAACGTCTTTGCCTGGTTCACGCTGAACCTGCTGATCGGCAACTATGACTGGCGCGGGGGAATGTGCCAGGCATCGACCTTCGACGCCGGCGGCGGCAGGACCTTTTCGGGCAAGCTGCCTGACGGCAGCGAAGGGAAGTGGGCGCAGCCTTATCCCATCGGCAAACTCACGAGCGGCAAGACGATCCCGTTCGGCATCGATCTGATTCGAGCGAACGCCAGGTACGAAGATACGACGATCTTCGAGGGCTATCCGGCCCGGCGCCCGTGGTTTCCGCTCTCCAGCGACATCTACCAGGAGGTGGTCCCTTCGGCCGGAGATGCCTATCCTTATCCGATCAAGGCGCTGTTCCTTTACATGGGCACGCCGGTTTACTCCTTGCCGGCCGGGCACACCAACATCGAGATTTTGAGCGACGTGAAAAAAGTTCCGCTGTTCATTGCCAGCGACATCGTCGTCGGGGAGACCTCCATGTACGCCGACTACGTCTTCCCCGATTTGAGCTACCTCGAGCGCTGGGAGATGGCCGGCTCTCACCCCAGTATGCCTTGGAAGGTTCAACCCGTGCGCCAGCCGGTGATCGCGCCGCTGACGGAGACCGTCAAAGTGTTCGGTGAAGAGATGCCGCTCAGCCTGGAAGCGACGCTGCTCGCGATCGCCGAAAGGATGAATCTGCCGGGGTTCGGACCTGGCGGATTCGGCGAAGGGAAGGATTTCAAGCGCCCGGAGGATCTCTATGTCCGCATGGTGGCCAACCTCGCCGCCGGGGACAAACCAGGCCAGGAGGTCCCGGACGCTGATGAAAAGGAGATGAAGCTCTTCCTCGACGCTCGCCGCCACCTGCCCCGAAACGTTTTCGATCCGGCGAGGTGGGAGAAAATCGCCGGCGCGTGGTGGCGCAAGGTGGTTTACGTCCTCAACCGCGGCGGTCGTTTCGACGATTTTCCAAGCGGCTACGAGGGCGCGCTCCTCAAGAACCGGTACGGCACGCTCATCAACCTGTACCAGGAGAAAACGGCAAGGACGAAGAATTCGATGACCGGAAAGAACTATTCGGGCATCGCGACTTATATCCCGGCGCCGTCCGACGCGTTGGGGAGGCCTATACGGGACGAAAAAGACGGCTACGACCTGCACCTGATCACCTACCGGGAGATAGCACAAACCAAATCGCGTACCGTCGCTGACTACTGGCTGCTGGCTCTTCTCCCCGAGAACTCCATCCTCGTGAACGCCCGAGACGCGCAGCGTCTGGGATTCAAGGACGGTTCGCGCGCGATAATCGTTTCCGCGACCAACCCGGAAGGAGTCTGGGATCTGAAGAACGGCAAGAGGATCCCGATGATCGGCAGGGTCAAGGTGCTTCAGGGTATCCGCCCGGGCGTCATCGCTTTCGGCCTCGGGTTCGGCCACTGGGCTTACGGGGCACAGGATATCGTCATAGACGGGAAAATAATCCCTGGCGACCCGCGCCGTAACAAGGGAATCCACGCCAACGCCGCTTTCCGCGTCGATCCGCACATCAAGAACACCTGCCTTTCCGACCTGACCGGCGGGAGCGCGGTTTTCTACGACACGAAGGTGAAACTGCTGAAGGCGTAGCCGACGGGCGCCGGAGCGCTGCGGACGACTCCGGTTCGCGCCGGGTCAAGGGGATCGCGCGTCGGGCCTGCCGCGCCTACGCTGCGCCGGGCGTGCCTTCCTCGATGCTGGCCTCGACCGAGACCCGGCTCTTGACCGAGCGCGAAACCAGGCAATACTTCTCCGCCCGGTCCATGAGCTCGCGCGCCTTGCCGGGGTCCGCGCCCGCCCGCAGCAACACGCGTGGCTTCACGGTCACCGCGGTGAACTGAAAGCCTCCGTCGACGAACTCGAGCTTTCCTTCGGCCTCGCTCTCGTACCCCGCCAGCGGCAAGCCGGCCCTTTCAGCGAAACTGAGAAACGTCATCATCACGCACGCGTTGACGGAGCTGACGAAAAGATCCTCGGGCGACCAGATCCCCGGGTGTCCCTTGAACTCCGGCGGGGTTGCGACCTCGATCGACGGCTTGCCGGCCGTCGTGCAGACCCCGCGCTTTTCCCCCGTCCAGCGGACAGCGCTCCGATACGTGTACCCCCGAACCTTCGCTTCCATCGCTTCTCCTTCCGGCACCGTCCCGCTCAGCGGCGCCCGGCTTCGGGCCGCTCCGTGCGATCCAGCGTGACATCTTTCCAGGCGGCCGGGTCGCCGATCGGCTCCAGGTGCGTGAAAACCGTCGCTCCTGGAATCGCCGCCCGGATATCGTACTCGAGATCCTCGAGCAGATCATGGCCGCGCTGCACGCTCCAGTCGCGCGGCACGAGCACGTGCAGCGAGATGAACGACCGCCTCCCCGCCCGCCGGGTGCGCAACGCGTGATACTGGATCCCCTGGCTCTCGTAGCGGCTCAGCACGTCCTTGATGACACCTTGCTCGGCCGTGGGCAAGGCTCTGTCCAGCAGACCGAAAACCGAGCGCTGCAGCAGCTGTCCCCCGATCCACAAGATGTGGCCGGCGACCGCCAGAGCGATGAGCGGATCGAGCCGCGTCCATCCGGTGAGCGCGACGACGCCGATCCCTGCGATGATGCCCACGGAGGTCCAGACGTCGGTCATCAGGTGATGGGCGTCGGCTTCGAGCGTGATCGACCGGTGCTGCTCGCCTGCCTTGAGCAGGCGGCGGGCAACGACGAAATTCAGAGCCGCCGCCAGCGCCGATATCGCCAGCCCGATCCCGACCTGTTGCAGCGGTCTTGGAGCGATCAGGCGCGGCAAGGCGGTCCACACGATGCCGGATGCGGCGAGGACGATCAACAATCCCTCCACGCCGCTGGCAAAATATTCGGCCTTGCTATAGCCGAATGCGTGCATCTCGTCGGGAGGCCATGCCGCGATCGACAGAGCGGCGAGCGCCAGGGTCGCCGCCGCCAGATTGACGAAGGACTCGAGCGCGTCGGACAAGAGCCCGACCGAGCCCGTTAGCCAGTACGCCAGGCCTTTGAGCGCGATCGTGGCCAGCGCCGCCCCGATCGACAGCCATGCGAATCGCCCGAGGTTCGTCCGGCTCATGGAATCGAGCTGCGGCGCTCCCGGTTGTTCGCCGCCTCGGGGCTTCCCCCGCCGTCCGGACGGCGTCGCGACCCGACGCCGCAAGATCCCGCCATTCAGGTCGGCACGCCGAGGCGGGGCAGCACCCAGCGCATCGACGCCACGTAGACGACCACGACGAGAACGAACCAGAACCAGTCGAACACGGCTTCGGGCTCCTGCGCAGGGACGGCGGCTTGCGGCGGAACGCAGCTACCCCGGCGGGCAGGGAACCGCAGGCGTCCGTCGGTGAAACACCTCCGGCTCGACAACCACCCTGCTCTTGATCGAGTTCGTGATGAAGCAGCGCTGCTTGGTCTTCTCGAGGAGGCGCGGAACGCGCCCCATGTCCTCGGCCGTGCCGACGACGATTCTCGGCCGGATCGCGATCTCCGTTATCTCGAAGCGCCCTGCCGATATTTTCTCGAGCTTCGCTCGCGCCGATGCGGAATAATCCAAGACCGCGAGCCGTGCGCTTTTCGCCACGGCGAGGAAGGTCAACATGAAGCACGTCGCCGCCGCGGCCGCGAACAGGTGCTCGGGCGACCACCTTCCTTCGGTCCCCCGGAACTCCGGGGGCGCGCCCACCGGGATCTCCGGTCGTCCCGAAGCGCGGATCTCGCTCGCCGCCTCCCCGTTCCAGATCACCTCGATCTCGTAATGGAATTGTTGCGCTTCGGCCATCGCGCCCCCGGATCCCGACCTACACGGACTCCTCGCGCCCGACGAACTCGCGCAGGATGTCGGTATAGGTGATGATGCCGACGACCTTGTCCTGCTCGTCGACGACGGGCAGGCCGCCGACCTGCCAGCGCAGCATGAGGTCGGCGGCCTCCTTGAGCGTCGTTTCCGGCCTCACTTTGATCGGATCGAAGACCGCGGCCTGCTGCACCGTGATCGACCACAGCTGGACCATCGCGTCTTCCTTCGAGACGAAGGCGAGGGAAGGACGGATCAGCCGGATGTCGCGGTCGCTCAACATTCCGATGAGCTTGCCCGTATCGTCGACGACCGGCAGGTGGCGGAACCGGCCTTTCTCCATCTTCCACGCGGCGTCTTTCAACGAGTCATCCGGCCGCACCGTGGCCGGATTGCGGGTCATCCGCTCCCGCACGCGCGTCATTTTCCGCTCTTTGCGGGCCCGCAGCGACGGTCCCGGGGCGAACGGAGCGTGCTTGACATACTCGGACACCAGGCTCTCGTACTCCACGAGCTGAACGCGGCCGTCGGCCAGGATGTTCTCGACCTCTTCGGATGCGGCGACCTTTCCTTCGATCCAGAACGTCACCACCTGCTTTGCAACCGCCTCGCGCGCCAGCGCCACGAGGTCGACTCCGGGTCCCGGGTAAACCTGAACGATGTCGATCTGTCCCGGAATATCGCTGAGCCGCGCGAAGCAGCGCAGCCCGAGAAAGCTTTCGCGTCCCGGGAACACCGGGATAACTTCCAACCCCAGCCCGAGGAGCTTTTCGATCGCCGTGAAGCTCTCGCTCTCGGGATCGCTGCTCGCTCCCACGACCGCGATTCGGCGGCAGTTCTCGAGGATCGCTTTCCTCTGCCTGCGCACCAGGTAGACCTTTCGCGCCATGTCACCCGCCCAGTACTTCCGGATCAGGTCGTCTCGGTGCTCCGCGAGTGACACGTTCTCGCTTCTGGATTGCATGGCTTGCTCCCTTCATCCGAGACTTGGAGCAAGACCCATACCACCCCTGGTCAGCGCCGGTGATGCTGCTCCAGCGGCGTCTTTCCCGCCCATGCGAAAAACGCGACTCGGGCATCGCAGGCTTGCAAAGCTTGCCCCATTCCGAGAGGGAAGCCGGCAGGCTCCGGCGTAAAGCTCCTCGGGTGGCACGAAGCGTGCGTAGCTCACGGGCGCCGAGTGCAAAGAACAGAAGGGACCGTCATGGAGATCGTCTTCAAACCCATCGGAGTCGTTCACGCCGAGGGTGGCGAAAACGCCGTCCGGGAGCAGACGGACGTTGCTGGCGACCTGGAAATCTTTCCCGAGTTCGAGGCCGGCCTCGAAGGAATCGACGGCTACTCGCATCTTTTCGTGATCGCTTACTTCCACCGCCTGCGCCCGGAGCAGATCGGGCCCCTGCAGGTAAAGCCGAGGGGTCTGCTGAGGCGGGGCTTCAAGCTCGAGGAGCTGCCGCTGCTCGGCGTTTTCGCGCTCGACTCCCCCACCCGTCCCAACCCGATCGGGCTCACGCTCCTTCGTTTCCTCCGGCGCGAGGGTCGCCGCCTGTTCGTTCGGGGCCTGGACCTGTTCGACGGCACGCCGATTCTCGACATCAAGGGATATCGCCCTCAGTACCGCGTCGACAGTTACGAGCTGCCCGAGTGGTACCGCAGGCTCGCGGACCGGAAAGGTTACGTCTGACGGGGACGTCCCGCGGAAAGAACGACGCCCGAAGATCGAACGTTTCCGGTTTCTGCTTCCTGGTTTTTTCCGCCGAGCTTTCGAACCGCCGCTTTGCGTCACGGCTCGCCGGCCTCTACGCACCGCCGGAACCGGGATTTTCAGAAGCCAGAAGCCGTGTGGTCTCTCGCGCGATGATCCGCTCTTCGTCCGTGTGCACGACGTAGACCGACAGTGCGCTCTCCACGGCGGAGATGCGGCTGTCGGTCGCCCGGAGCTCGGCGTTCGCCGCCTCGTCGAGCTTCAACCCGCACCACTCCATTCCGGCGCAGATTCTGGCGCGCACCAGTGGAGCGTTCTCGCCGATGCCGCCGCTGAAAACCACGGCCCGTGCTCCGCCGACTACGGCGAGATACGCGCCGAGGTACTTTCGCGCGCGGTGGCAGAAGGCATCCACCGCAAGGCGCGCACGGGGGTCGTCGTCGTAGCGCGCGGCGAGGTCGCGCATGTCGGAGGAAAAACCGGAGAGGCCGCGGAGGCCGGACTCGTGGTTCAAGATTCTCTCGATTTCGTCGACGCCGGTTTTTTCCTTGCGCGCGAGGTAACCCACCAGGGCCGGATCGAGGTCGCCGCTGCGCGTTCCCATGATCAGCCCTTCCAGCGGCGTGAAGCCCATGGAGGTCTCGACCGATTTGCCGCCGCGGATCGCGCAGGCCGAGCAACCGTTGCCCAGATGCAGGGTCACGATGTCGACCCGGTCCGCCGGAGTGCCCGTCAGCTCGGCGTAGCGCTGCGCGGAGTACTGGTGCGCGAGCCCGTGAAAGCCGTAACGCCTGACGCGATGCCTTGCGGCGAGATCCCGCGGCAGCGCGTACGCCGCGGCGAAGCCCGGGATCGTGTGGTGAAACGAGGTATCGAAAGCCGCGACCATCGGCAGCGAGCCGCCCAGATACGAGCGGGCGAACCGGATCGCGGCGACGCTCGCCGGATTGTGCAGCGGGGCGAGCTCGCAGAGCTCGTCGAGCGCGGCGACGACGCCGTCGTCGATCCGCACCGCCGACGTGAAGCGCTCGCCGCCGTGGACCACGCGATGGCCCACTGCGTCGAAGCCGTTCCAGCGGCGGCTGACCCAGTCGAAGACCATGCGCGTCGCCGCCTCGTATCCGGCGGTGCCCGCCGGTCCCTCTTCGGCCGGCACCCCGACCGCCTCGAAACGGTAGCGCGCCTCGGCGCCGATACGGTCGACGATCCCGCGAGCCAGCTTTCGCTGGAGGCCGTCCGGATCGCCGCCTTCGAGCTCGATCAGCTGGAACTTGATCGTCGAACTGCCGCAGTTGAGGACCAGAACCTTCATCGCGCCATCGACCGACCCCGACTGTCTCGCTCTCCTTCGGCGTCTCGCAAGCTTGGCGAGAACGCACACTCTGTGCCAGGGGTCCCGGCTGCCGGTTCACGGTCTTCGGCGGCCCGTCCCGCTCCGATACGGGCTCGAGCGCCGGAGGCACGCATCTTGCTCGAAACCCTCCCCGGGCTGAAGAACCCACAAGGAGCAAACGGTATGTCGGCCGATCGCAGCGAATTTCCGGAGCCTGGAGGGCCGCGGCGCGTCATCATCCTGGGCGCCGCCGGCCGGGACTTCCATGTTTTCAACACCTGTTTCCGCGAAAACCCGCGCTACCGCGTCGTCGCCTTCACAGCCGCCCAGATTCCCGGGATCGAGAACCGCGTCTACCCCCCTTCGCTGAGCGGCCCTCTCTACCCGGACGGAATCCCCATCCACCCCGAAGCACGGCTCGAACAGCTCATCGCTGCTCTCGCCGCCGACGAGGTAGTCCTCGCCTACAGCGATCTCTCCCACGTCGCCGTCATGCACCTTGCCTCCCGGGCGCTCGCCTGCGGAGCCGATTTCCGCTTCATCGGACCCGCGCGAAGCTTCCTGAAGTCGTCGCGCCCGGTGATATCGGTCTGCGCCGTGCGCACCGGCTGCGGCAAGAACGCGGTGGTGCGACGGATCGCCGCGATTCTCAAAAGCCGCGGGCTGCGTCCCGTGGTGGTGCGTCACCCGATGCCCTACGGCGATCTGGAGCGGCAAGCCGTTCAGCGCTTCGCGTCGCTTGCCGACTGCGACCGCCAGCAATGCACGATCGAGGAGCGCGAGGAATACGAGCAGCACATCGCCGAGGGGACCGTGGTTTTTGCCGGCGTCGATTATGCCCGCATCCTCGCCGCGGCGCAGGCGGAAGCAGACTTTCTGCTCTGGGACGGCGGCAACAACGACTGGTCGTTTTTCCGCCCCGACCTGGAGATCGTGCTCGTCGACCCCCACCGGCCGGGCCACGAGCTGCTCTACCATCCGGGGGAAACCAATCTGCGACGGGCGCATGTCGTCGTCATCAACAAGATCGACTCCGCTCCGCCAGGAGGCGTGCAGCAGGTTATGGCCAACATCGCCCAGGTCAATCCGACGGCGCTCGTCGTGCAGGCGCGCTCGGCGATCACGGTCGATCGTCCCGAGCTGCTCCGCGGCCGCAGGGTGCTCGTGATCGAGGACGGTCCGACGCTCACCCACGGCGAGATGGCTTACGGCTCCGGCACCATCGCCGCGCACCGCTACGGGGCCGCCGAGATCGTCGACCCGCGCCCGGCTGCGCGCGGCAGCCTTGCGGAAACCTACCTCCGTTATCCGTGGGTGGAGCGGGCGCTGCCCGCGATGGGATATTTCCCGGCCCAGCTGAGCGACCTGGCGGCGACGATCGCCGCCGTGGACTGCGACGTCATCCTTGTGGCGACGCCCATCGACCTCTCGCGTCTCATCGCGCTGCCGCGCCCGCATTGCCGGGCGGTTTACCGGCTCGAAGAGATCGGCCGTCCCGATCTCGAAGAGGTCGTCGCGGGCTTTATCGAAGGGCGCGTCCCGGCGAAAAAGCCGGCTACGGCCGAACCGTGACCACGGGGCACGGAGCTTCCCGGACCACGCCTTCCGCCACGCTCCCCAGCACCAGCCGCGACACGCCGGCGCGCGCATGCGTGCTCATCACGATGAGGTCGGCCCCTTGCTCCCCGACGAAGGTAACGATGCCGGACCAGGCTCTGGGAAAGGCGATCACCCTTTCCACCAGCGCGATCCCCTTGCGTTGACTGCGGGGAATCCTTTCGCGCAGGGCCGCGAGCTCTTGGTTTGCGGCGCTCCTGAGCCTTCCCATGATCCCGCCCTCGACGGAGTCGTAGGACCTGTGCGCCTCGATGACATGCAGCAGCGTCACGGTGGCGTGGAATTTCCGCGCCACCGTCAGGGCCCACGCGAGCGCGGTAACGTCGTTCTCGCAAAAGCTCGTGGGAACGACGATCTTCCCCAGAGAGGGTTTCCCGGCGGCTGCCTTCACCGTGAGAACCGGGACGCGGGCCTCGCGCACCACCCGCATGG
The DNA here is from genome assembly GCA_035574315.1 of Candidatus Zixiibacteriota bacterium. Lineage (NCBI taxonomy): Bacteria > Pseudomonadati > Candidatus Zixiibacteriota > Candidatus Zixiibacteriota bacterium. The sequence goes on along the minus strand of DATLYW010000038.1, from coordinate 23,158 downwards.
TCGTGCTCCCCAGCAGCATGCGCCCCCACAGGTTCAAGCCGCGCTTGCCCATGGCGATGAGATCCACGTTCCGTTGGGCCGCCTTCAGAATCTCCGCGTACGGAAAACCCTTGGCAACGCACGCCTCCGCAACCACGCCCTTCTCGGCGAGGGCGGCGGTGATCCGTTTGAGCCGCCGGCTCTCCGCCCGTTCCATCTCCGCATCGACCACCGACAGCTCGCGTCGGAGATCCTGGGGCACCTTCAGCGTCCTGAAGTCCGGCGTCTCGATGACGCTCAGCGCCGTCACCCTTGCGCCGAACCGCGCCGCGAGAAGCTCGGCCCACTCCAGCGCGGCGCGCGATTCCTTCGAGCCGTCGCTCGCCCAAAGAATGTTCCTGATGTCCATTTATCCGCCTTTCCTCTCGGCTGCGAAACCTTCCAAAACCCCTCCTCGAGCGAGAATGGCTCTTTCGACCCGCCAAGGACACGATCAGGTTTCGGGGGTTATTACGATGAAATCGGCCGCGAAGCAATACGCTCTGCGGCGACGGACCGGGTGCGGCGAAGGGGGCGTCCGGGCGATACCTTTTGCCCGGACGCCCGGGGAGGGGGTTGGCTCTAGGCAGCCTTCGCCATCCTGGCCCGTTCCGCGGGCGGGATCGCCAGCACGGGGCAGGAAGCTCGAGCCATCACCTTTTCCGTCACGCTGCCCATGAGGAAGTGGTCCAGACCCGTCCTGCCGTGCGTCGACATCACGATCATGTCGATCCCCTCGCGCTCCGCCAGCTGAACGATGTTGGTATGCGGCGCGCCGATCTCGACGACTTGCCGCACCTCCACCAGGTTCATGAGCTGGGGGAACGAATCGCGCAGAAATTTATCGAGCATCCGCTTGCGCTCTTCGAGCAGATCGCGGACCGGCGCGTAATCCTGGTACGGCGCGAACCAGTCTTCCCCCACCGCGATGACGTGCAGCACCGTGAGCTCCGCTCCCAGAGCATGAGCCGATTCGAACGCGTAACGGAGGCCGACCTGCGAGAACTCGGACAGATCGGTCGGCGCGAGGATTTTCTTGATTTTTCTCATAAAGCCTCCCGTCTGCCCCGAGAAATGGGCAAAAGTCATGCCCAACCTTCGGCTGCAAAATCACGGGAGTTTCCTTTCGGGTTTTCGCACAACTGGGAAACGCCCGATTTTCTTTCCCGACAGTGAGAACAACTCGGGTTTGAGTTCCCGCTTCCCCGTTTCCGGTTTCACGTTCTCGTTCGTGTCCCTCTCCCTCCCGGCCCTCGGTCCAACCGCTCTGACGGCTTGAACGGAGCGAAGCAACCTTGGTTACAGACCGAAGACCGGCACGAGCGCGCCCCGGGCGCCTCCCCGCGCCAAACGACTTGAACCGAGCGAAGCGCTTGAACCGCTTGAACGGGAGCGAAGCGACAAGAAGCGAGGTTGAAAGGTCAGGTCGTTTGACAATACTCTCTCCGTACCGCTGTCGGCGCGAAGCCGCAGCGTCGAACCCTGGAGGTCGAAATGGAACTGTACGGGCTTGATGCTTACTCGCCCAAGGAAATCGCCGAGCGCGTCGAGAACGTCGGAGTAGCCAAGGCCCGCCTGCCGCTTTTTTCGCAAATCACGCTCGGCGTCCTGGCGGGCGGATTCATCGGCCTCGGCGCGCTCTATTTCACGCTGCTCACGAGCGACGAGCGCCTGGGCTTCACCGCGGGCCGGCTCCTCGGCGGCGCGAGCTTTTCCCTGGGATTGATTCTCGTCGTTGTCGCGGGGGCGGAGCTTTTCACCGGCAACAACCTGCTGGTCATGGCCTGGGCCGCCGGTCGCATCGGCGCCGGGGAGCTGTTGCGGAACTGGGCGGTGGTTTTCATCGCGAACTTCGTCGGCGCGCTCGGCCTCGTGCTCCTCACCGTGTTGTCGAACCACGGGACGATGAACGACGGAGCCGTCGGAGCCAACGCCGTGAAGATCGCCGCGGCCAAGACGGCGCTGCCCTTCTGGGAGGCTTTTTTCAAAGGGATCCTCTGCAATGTGCTGGTGTGTCTGGCGGTCTGGCTCGCGCTGGCGGGGCGCGGCGTCGCCGACAAGATTCTCGCCATCCTGTTCCCGATCTCGGCGTTCGTCGCCGCGGGCTTCGAACACAGCGTGGCCAACATGTACTTCATACCGCTGGGGATCCTCCTGTGCGACCGCTACCCGGCACCGGCCGGACAGCAGCTCTCGTGGTCCGGCCTGCTTGACAACCTAGCCCCCGTCACGCTCGGAAACGTTTTTGGCGGCGGCGTCATGGTCGCCCTCGTCTATTACCTCATTTACCGCCGTCCGGTTCGCGGCTCGGAGCATTGAGGAAACTCGTGCGGGCGTCTGTTTTCGCAGCGGTGGGGAATCGAGGCCGTAATTTCGCACGAGTGCAAAAGGCGGGATCACACGGGAACATCGAGGACGCCGGAAACTAAAAAGCAAATCTTTTCCCGCCGTTGGCACAATCGCTGCACAAGCGAGTGACAGCACCAATCAGGAGGCCGGTTCATGCCAGGTGCGCGCGAATACGCCAGGATGAAAGTCGCCGACGTCATGACCCCCGAACCGCTCACGGTGGCGCCGACGGATACGGTGGGCCAGGCCGAGGAGCTGATGAACACCAACAGGATCCGCCAGCTTCCCGTGACGCAGGGCAACGAGCTGGTCGGCATCGTCACCGACCGCGACGTCCGGTCGTTCCTGAGCAACACGCTCCTGGCCAGCCCGGAGGCCAGGGAGCAGGCGTTGAACACGGAAGTCCGGGAGATCATGACCACAGAGCCGCTGACGCTTTCCCCCGACGACGAGCTGCTCGACGCCCTGGAGCTGTTCGTCGAGGAAAAGATCGGCGGCGTGCCCGTGGTGGACGACGTCGAGGGGCTCGTGGGGATCGTCACCTATTGGGACCTGCTGCGTTGTTTTCTCGACCTTATCCAGGAAGAAGAATGACGGAGAATCCGATGAAGAACGGAAGAGCAAGAGTCGTCCGGGAAATCATGATGGGCTCGCCCGTGACGCTCCGGCCCGAGGACACGCTCGATCTCGCCAGCGATCTGATCTCGCTCGGGCGGATACGCCACATCCCGATAGTCGAAGAAGGCCGGCTGGTCGGGCTGTTGAGCAGCCGCGATCTCCTGGGAGCGGCGGCTTCGGCGATCTTCGGCCTGAAACCCCGGAGCAGGAGCGCCCTGCTGAAAACCGTGCGGATCAAGGACGTGATGAAGAAAAACGTCATAACCGTGCGCCCCGACACCCCGATCAAGGACGCGGCCCGGCTGATGGCGGAAAAAAAGATCGGTTGCGTTCCCGTGATGGACGAGGGAACGCTCATCGGGCTCGTCACCACCACCGATATCCTCCGGTACGTCGAAGAGCTGTAGCTCGCGCCCGCGCGCGGCGAAGGAGGGAGAATGGCCGGTTTCCTGGGAGAAAAAGAAGTCCTCAACCGCGAGCGGGTGAAGCAGATCATCCAGAACAGGGAGTACTCTTACATCGAGGAGAAGGTTTCGCTGCTCGACATCCGCGACGACGCATTGATCCTGAAAATCTCCTTCCTGATCGAATACCGCAAGCGCATGATCTCGATCGAGGAAAAAGAGCCGATCGTGATCCCTTTCAAGGATTTCCGGGTCGAGGATTGGGGCGACGGCATCCGCAAAGTCGCCGATATCGAGTGACCCGCGTCCCCACCGCCGCGTCTTATCGCGGTCTGGTCGAATCGTCGAAGCTCTTGTCCAAAGCCTTGATCGAGTCCATCAGCAACTGCACTGCGTAAGTCGAGTTGTGAATCCCGCGGCTGCGATCTTCTTGCACGAATTTGTAATTGTAGAGCGCCGCGACCACCTCGAGCGGGTATTGGGTTTTGGAGTTCACGAACCTCCCCCTGGCGTCGTAGGGCGCGTCCTTCATCGTCTGCAGCAGACCCGCGCCGCGGTCGTTGATCAGCCGCTCGTAGAGTCCCTGGATCTCGTCCTGGATCGGCTCCGTCCTGCCGTCGCCGTCGTAATCCGCCGGCGCGCGCCGGTCGAACGACAGCGTTCCCGGCACCTGCTTCATCTCTCCGTGGCAGCCCGAGCTGAGACAGCCGGCCGCGTTGAGCTTCGGCGCGCCGTGCACTTCGCCTTCGACCTTGAAACTGTGGCCGCCGATCGCCGGAGACAGGGAATAACGCCCCGCGGGCTGGGCCATGTGGCACGTGACACACTGGGCGCCGGGCAGCCCCGCATGGGCGGAGCTCGAATACTTCCGGCCGGGGAACTCGTAGCCGTTCGTGCCCTGGAGCATGTCCGCCTGAGGCCCGTGGTGCGGCCCCCAGCTGGCCGAAGGGATGGCGCGCGCCCGGACCTCTTCCTTCGGGGTGCGCCGCGCTCGATGACAGTTGGCGCAGAGGTTCCCGCTGCCGCGATCGAAGACCGCGCCGTTTGCCAGGACGACCGGCGACGCCGTGCGCAGCGAGAAATCTCCTTTCTCGTGCGGCGCGTGGCACGTGACGCAACCGATCTCGGATGGATTGGCGACGAACTTCTTGACCTCGACCTTGCCCGTCTTGACTTTTTGAATGAACCCCTCGTTCGTATGGCAAGCCTGACAATCGTCGGCGTTGGCATAGGACGCGTTGCCGATGGTGCGATGGCCCGAGGTCAGGTACTGCGTGCGCGCGCCGCGCACGGGGTATTGGGCCTCCGAGCCGTGGCATGCGACGCACGCTTTCGGCAGCACGGTCGTTTGTGTCGGCGCCGCCGACGGCCAGAAAACCGCTGCACAGAAAGCCAGCGCACCGCCCAGAGAGCGGAACCGGATAATCATCTCGATCGCCATCTTGATAGTCATCTCGGCCTCCGAAGCCCGTGGAGTCGCGCGATCACCCGCCGCGCAGAACGGTCCTCTGCGATCCCATGCAACGTTCGGTCCAACGTGTCCGTTCGCATTTTCCGGAACGCGCGGCTCCCGTCCATGGCACTCTTGACGATTCAGCAGGAGACGAAAGACAGCGCCCAGCCTCGTTTGCCTGGAAATTCCCTCGAAAAGACGCGCTTTTCGGGCGAGAGCGCGCGGCTGGCCCATGGCACCGAAATTGCGGGTGCTCTTGCAAAAATCGGCGTCGATCTGCGTTCCGCTCTCCTGGCTGCGAAGTGGCAGATCACCCGTGCGAAAACCAAAGGAGGATCTCCATGACGCGAGCTGGCTATGCGATCTATTTCGATCGGCTCCGTCAACGCCGCAAAGAGATCGAGATGACGGTCGAGCATCTCAAGGTCGAGCGCCGCCGGCTCGACGAAAGCGCGCCGTGGATGGACCGGGTCGCCTACCGCAGTCGGGTCCGGCTGTTGGAGCGCGTCGCGGGCTGGTATTACGAGGAGCTCGCCGAAGTGGAGGCGGCCATGGGGAGAGTTGAGGCCGGGCTTTACGGCCGATGCACCAGCTGCCACAGCCCGCTCGACGCCGAACGTCTCGAGGACACGCCGGCCGTCGAGCTCTGCGCTCTCTGCGAGCGCCGGCGCAGTAGGGCCGAGGCCGGCTGAGTTTCTAGCGCGGCTCGCGCGCCGCCTTCTTCAAGCAGTCGCGGATGAAGCGTTCGCAACGCTCCGCCAGCGAGTCGGGCGGCTCCCGGGTATCGAGATCGAGCCGGTTTTCCCCTTCCCCGGCGTACGGCTCGGCCTCTTCTTTTTGCCGCAGGAATATTTCCCACCGTCCGTCGGACCAGTCGCCGCCCTTCGCCGCGCGTTCCGCCAGCCGCGCTTGAACGCTCTCGTCCGGCGCGAAGCATCGAATGAAGCAGACTGGCGTCCGGTGCCGGGCCGCGACCCGGTTGATCTCTTCCCGGTGCGATCGTTTGATGTAGGTCGCGTCCAGGATCGCGCCGCTTCCCTCCTCGATGCGTCTTTCGGCCTCGGCCGCCATTTCGGCGTATGTCCTTTCCGTCATCTCCGGGCTGTAGAGACCTTCGCCATACGGCACGGTGTGCGCTCCGGGGACGCCTGCCGCCGTCTTGCGAACCCGGTCCGAGCTGATCACTTCCATCCCCAACCTTTGCGCCAGCTCCCGGGCGAGCGTGGATTTGCCCGAGCCCGTGAGGCCGCAAACCACCACCAGAAACGGTTTCACCGCGTCCCACGCGTAGCGTGCGGCGAAACGAAAGTAGGGGGCGGCGACGTCGCCCGCGCCGCGCAGCGCTCCGACCTTGCCCCGCACCAGCGCCCGGTACGCCTTGTAAAACGGCAGCAGACGGGGCATGTCGCGGTCTTCGACCAGCTCAAGGTAGCGGGAGAGAAAAGGTTCGACCAGCGCGCCGGCACCCCGGACCTCCAGATCCATCACGAGGAAAGCGATTTCGGAGGCGAGATCACAGCGGCGCAGATCGCGGCTGAACTCGATGCAGTCGAAGACCTGAATGCCTTCGGGAGCGAAGCAGACGTGATCGCAGTGCAGGTCTCCATGCACGTCCCGGATCCAGCCGCCGGCGTGCCGGCGCTCCAGCAAGGAGCGTTGGCGGTCGACAAAAACCTCCCCGAGCTCCTTGAGGCCGGCCCACGTATCCCTGCCGAGAACAGAGCCGGTGAACGGCTCGAGGTCCGCGAGGTTGGCGAGCCACGCGCCACGCACCGCCGCAGGATAGTCCGCGGTCCTCCCGGGCGGCGCCGGCGGGGCCTGCTTGTGGAACGCCGCCAGCAGCTCGGCCAGCTCGCGCATCATTCCGGGGGTCGCCTCCCCCGACTGGATCAACGCCGGCAGCATGCGGTTTTCCGGCAGCCGGCGCATGACCAGAACGTATTCCCGGACGGGACCGGAGCCTCCCAGCCGCCACCCCGTTCGGGTCGCCGTGATCGGTACGATAGTCAGGTAGACCGACGGCGCGAGTCTGCGGTTGAGCCGCAACTCTTCGTAAAGGAAGCGGCGCCGTTTTCCCAGGGTGGAGTAGTCGAGAAAAGGAAAGCGAACGGCTTTTTTTATCTTGTAAACCAGATCGCCGGCAAAGAAGAGGTGCGAGATGTGGGTTTCCTTGTGTGTGACCTCGGCCGGTCGCTTCGGATAGAAGCCCGGCTCCATCATGGCCGCAACGATCGACTTCTGGTCGGAGTCGCTCTGTGCCGCCTTCTTGAGCCCGGGGTTTCCCACGCCGGTTGCCTCCGAAAGGCCGATTCGCAACAGCGATGCCAGCGCCCCGGATCAGGGGAAAACGCCTGACGTCGGGCGAGAGAGCCCCGAATCCCCGGGCTTCAACCCCGGATTCGTGGAATCGGTGGACCCAGGGCCCCGGCCCCGGTATGCCGGACCATGGACCCAAGGACGCGGACCTTGAGTCAGGTGATGCCGAGCTCCTCGATCTTGCGGTAGAGCGATGAAAGGCTGATATCGAGCAATTTCGCGGCTTCGCGGCGGTCCTGCCCCACCTGTTCCAGCACCCGCACGATGTGCTGGCGCTCGAACTGCCGGAGCGCGTCCTTCAGATTGTACGTAAAGATCGGGTGCGCCGCAGAGCTGGCCAGGATAGCGGCCGGCAGATCCTTGACCGTGATGCGGTCGCCTTCGGCGAGAATCATGGTATGCTCGATCACGTTGTCGAGCTCCCGCACGTTGCCTTTCCAGGGAAGCGACATGAGCACGCGCAGGACCTCTTCATCGGTCCCCTGAAAGTTCTTCTTCAGTTCGGGATTGTGCTTCTTGATCAGATGATCGACGAGGAGCGGGATGTCTTCCGGCCGCTCGCTGAGCGACGGGATGTGGATCTCCATGACGTTAAGCCGGTAGTAGAGATCCTCGCGGAAGCGGCCCGCCTCCACTTCCTTTTTCAGGTTTTTGTTGGTGGCCGCCAGGACGCGCACGTCGATGCGCCGCGGAGTGGTGCTGCCGATCGGCAGGATCTCCTTGGCTTCGAGGGCCCTCAAAAGCTTGACCTGCAGATGCTGGGGGATCTCGCCGATCTCGTCGAGAAAGATCGTGCCGCCGCGGGCCCGCTCGAAAAGTCCTTCCTGGTTGGCGAAAGCGCCGGTAAAGGAGCCCTTGACGTGGCCGAAGAGGAGGCTTTCGAGCAACGTTTCCGGCAGGGCTCCGCAGTTTACGGGGAGAAAGAGCTTGTCCTTGCGATCGCTGTGGGCGTGGATCGCCATGGCGATCAGCTCCTTGCCCGTTCCGCTGTCGCCGGTGATGAGCACGGTCGCCTGGGTGTGCGCCACCTTCTTGACCATCTCGAGGACGTCGCGGATGGCTTTGCTTTTTCCGATGATGTTCTCGAAATGGTATTCCATCTTGCCTTACGTCGGCGCCGGCCCGGGCATGCCTCCGCAGAGCGCGAGCGCCCGGCGGCTCCCGCTTCGGGCTCGGCTAAAGCCTTTCGCTCTCCTTGAGCAGGTCCGGGTCGGAGCAGTACTCCCGCAGGGCGGCCTTGAGCTTTTGCCGCTGAACGCTCGCGGGAACGCCCAGGTTTTCCATGGTCTTGGCGATTTGCGGCCCTCCGAGCTGAAGCAACTTGCCGTAAATCGCGTCGATCTCGGAATTTTCGATCTCCAGGGCCAGGCGAAAGCTCTCTTCGACCCCCAAAGTCGCTGTCCCGCGTTCGAGATAGGAGAGCAGACGGGCCTTCAGCTCCTCCGCCTTGCCCCGGGAGAGGTCCGGATCGAGCCGGTCTTCCTCGTAGTTGGCGATCACGTCCTTGCAGGCGAGCAAGATGAGCGCGTGCTGCTCCTCCTCCTTCGCCATGTTCCACCAGAAGTCGCGCAACGGGTGGTTCAAAAAGACGTGGGAGAAGCGAAAATAGATCTTCGAGACCAGCCGCTCGATCTCGGCAAAACGTTCGAAAAGCTCAAGCGGGTCTTCCGCCGTCACGCCTCACCCATCCGCTCGCGCAGGAACTCGAGCAGCTCGATATGCTTTTCGGAGTCCCGGATCATCGATTCCAAGAGGATCTTGAATATTCCATAATAGTATCCGCTGCTTTCCTTTACAAGAGCCTTGCATTCGCGGACCCCCTCCTTCTCCAGGGCGATCAGATCCTCCGTCACCGAGCGCAGCTGATGGTTCAGTTCCCCGAGATCGGCCACCCCATCGAGCGCTCCTTCCGGCTTGCTCCAGAGCATGCTGCCGCGGAGCGTGTTGATCATGGCGTGGATCACGGCGCGATGCTTTTCCTCGTCCGAAATGATGAGCTGGAGAATGAACTTGATCACCGGGTTGGGAGCCATGGCCAGGATCTTTTTGTAATGGCTGATCGAAGCCTCTTCCCTGGACTCATGGGTCTCGAACTCGTTCAGCAACCTCTCGATCGGGGAAAGCTCTCCGCGCTGGCCGGTCGCGGTTTCCAATCCGAACAATACGGCTATGTCGTCCATACTTTTTTCTCCTCGTCCGGTCCTTGATCGGCGGCAAATCGGACCTATAATGAAGCTGCGATTTTCTTCCGCCTCGCAACGTTCTTTCGAGCAAGGGACATGCCACGACTCGAGAGATCCATTATCAAGGAAGGAAACGGCTGAGGTCCGGAATTTTTCTCCGGTGTGAAAATAATACAGGCGGAATTCGCAGGACTGCAAAGCATTCGCCGATTCCGGCTCCGGGCGCGGAGGCAAGGCCGGGAAGGCTTTCATAGTTTCTCGCGGCAGCGGGCGACCGCAGGAAGGCAGGGTTCATGGAGACCATGAGCCGTTCCCCCGAGAACCCCAATGTCGGTGTGCTGGTGGGCGGAGGGCCGGCGCCGGGCATCAACGGCGTCATCAGCGCGCTGACGCTCGAGGCGCGCAATCGCGGGCACGCCGTGCTCGGCATCTATGACGGCTTCCAGTGGCTGATGGCGGGAGACACCGGCCACGTCCGCGAGCTCGACCACGAGCAGGTGTCCCGGGTTCATTTCCAGGGGGGATCGATCCTCAACACCTCGCGCGCCAATCCTACCAAACGAAACGAGGACCTTCGCCAGGTCGTCGCCAGCCTGGACGCTCTCCGAATCGGTTATCTGGCCACCATCGGCGGCGACGACACGATGTTCGCCGCGAGCCGGGTCGCGGCGCAGGCCGGAGGGCGCATCCGGGTCTGCCACGTTCCCAAGACCATCGACAACGATCTCCCGCTGCCGGGGGAGATCCCGACCTTCGGCTTCGAGACCGCGCGCCAGCTCGGCTCCTCCATCGTTCAGAACCTGATGGAGGATTCGCGCAGCACCGGCCGCTGGTACTTCGTGGTGGTTATGGGACGTTCCGCCGGCCACCTCGCGCTCGGCATCGGGAAGTCCACCGGCGCCACGCTGACCGTCATTCCGGAGGAGTTCACGGGCCCGATTCACCTGGAGACCGTTTGCGACATCCTCGAAGGCGCGATCCTCAAGCGCAAGGCGCTGTGGAACCGGGCCGATGGCGTGGCGATCATCGCCGAGGGGCTGCTCGAGCGCCTGCCGCCCGAGGAGCTGAACGGTATCGAGGCGGTACGGATCGCGCACGACGACTACGGCCACCTCCGCCTCGCGGAGGTCGACCTGGCCTATATCCTGAAGACGTTGATCGAGCGCCGCTTCGCCGCCCGGCGGACGCCGATCACGGTGGTTCACAAGAACATCGGCTATGAGCTGCGCTCCGCTCCGCCGATCGCGTTCGACTGCGAGTACGTGCGTGCGCTCGGCTACGGCGCGGTGGAGTTTCTGCTCAATCCCACCGGTCCGGCGGCCCGGCTTACCGGGGCGCTGGTCTGCCTGATCGGCGGCCAGCTCGAGTACCTCGACTTCGCGAGCCTGCTCGATCCGGCAACCGGGAAATCGCGCATCCGCGCCGTCGACATCGACAAGCCGTCGTACAAGATCGCCCGCGAGTACATGATCCGGCTGGAGCGGGAGGACTTCGAAAAACCCGAGCGTCTGAGCCTTCTCGCCCGCGCGGCAGCCTCGGGCGGCAACCCGTGCACGCCCGAACAGTTCAGGGAACGATTTGGCTATCTGACGACGCTTCGCGGCGGCGCCTAGCGCGGCGCCTCGCGAGCGGCGACCGCTTCCCACTCAGGAGGAACCATGCCGACCAAAGTAGCGATCAACGGATTCGGCCGGATCGGGCGCCTCAGTCTCAGGGCGATGCTGCAGCGTCACAAGAACGAGCTTACGGTGGTGGCGATCAACGACATGGCAGACCTCAAGACCAACGCGCACCTGTTCCGCTACGATTCCACCTACGGCATCTACCCCGGGCCCGTCGAGGTGGGCGAGGGAATGCTGAAGGTCGACGGCTGGAACATCGCCGTGCTCAACCAGAAGGATCCGTCGAGGCTGCCGTGGAGCCGGCTCGGCGTCGAGATCGTCGTCGAGTCGACGGGGGTCTTCACCGACGGAGCGCAGGTCCGCGCGCATCTGGAAGCCGGTGCCAAAAAAGTGATCATCACGGCGCCCGCGACCAACGAGGACCTCACGCTCGTCCTGGGCGTCAACGATTCCGATTACAACCCGCGCAAGCACCACGTGGTCTCCAATGCCTCGTGCACCACGAACTGCCTAGCCCCGGTGGCAAAGGTTTTGCACGAAACTTTCGGCATCGAGCGCGGCCTGATGACGACGACGCACGCCTACACCAACGACCAGCGCATCCTCGACCTGATGCACAAGGATTTGCGGCGCGCCCGCGCGGCGGCGATGAACATCGTCCCGACCAGCACCGGGGCCGCCAGAGCGATCGGCCTGGTGATGCCCGAGCTCAAAGGCAAGCTGCACGGCCTTTCGCTGCGCGTCCCGACCTCCACGGTCTCCGTGGTCGACCTCGTGGTCGATCTCAAGAAATCGGCATCCGTGGAAGACGTCAACGGCGCTCTCGAACGGGCCTCGAAAAACCGCTTGCGGGGGATACTCGAGTACTGCAACGAGCCCTTGGTTTCGAGCGATTTCCGTGGTAATCCAGCTTCCTCGATAGTGGACGCCCTGTCGACCGTGGTTCTGGACGGGAAGATGGCGAAAATCCTGTCATGGTACGACAACGAATGGGGCTACAGCTGTCGCGTCGGCGACGTGGCGGCGATGATGGCGGAAAAGGGGCTGGGTTGAGACGCCGCCGCGGGAGCGGGAAGCGGCGTTCCGGCGTCGGCCGGCGTTCCGCGACCGTGACCGTCTGAAAGCAGGCGGCTGCCGCGAAGGAGGTGCACGGCATGGTTGCGAAGGACATCATGACCAGGGATGTCATCACCGTGAGTCCCACCACGACGGTGAAGCAGCTCGCGATGATCTTGATCAAGAACCAGATCAGCGGCGCGCCGGTCACCGACAAGACCGGCAAAATCGTGGGCGTGGTTTCCGAATCGGATATCGTCTCGAAGAAGGGCAAGAGCGTTCGCGAGATCATGAGCCGAAAGGTCATCAGCGTCCCGGCGGACGCTCCCGTGGAGGAGATCGCGCGCCTGATGACGACTCACAAGATCAAACGCCTGCCCGTCATGAGCAACGGCCAGGTTCTCGGCATCGTGAGCCGCGCCGACATCGTCAACGCGATCGCGCTCGGCAAGCACGTCGCCCTCCACACGCCCGTCTACGACCTGTAGCACGCCGCAGCGGTCTGGCCAGGCCCGCTTCGCGCACCGCGATCGAAACGTTTCCCCCCTGCCGCAGGCGCTCCGTTACGGCGCCTCCTCATTCCAGATTTTAGGAACACAGGTCGCATCCATTCCGAGCGATAGGAATGGCGCATCGGCCGGGGCGAAGCAAGTGCCTGATTTTACACGCCGATTGCCACGACCCTTCGCTGGCATTCCTCTTGCGAAAATCGACGCGCAACAAGCCAATCCATTCGGTGCGGCATCCCAAGGTCCAGTGAAATCGAGGAACGGCATCCCCCCGGACTCGCGCGGTCGGCGCACAGGCGCAGCCGCGCGCCGGGGCGCGTTGCACGGGACTGCCGTCTGAAATTTTCCGGACGCCCGGGAGAAAAGCCGGCACGAAGATTACCCCAGGAGGCATGATGGCGCAGAAGATCGCAACTTTCGACGACTGGAAGGATCTCTTCTTCAAGTGGCAGAAGGATATCGGTTTCGATTCTTCCCTGATCAAGGACTATAACTTCGACGCCTTTTACGACGGCGGAACGCACGACGAGATCGAATTCGGCGAGTTCAAGGGGCGCAAGAAGTTCTCCAAGGTGCTCGACATTCCGACGCAGGACATGCGCGACGCGCTGCTTCACCTGATCTACTATCAGGGCGACACCGAATTCGCCTCTTCCGAGCAGCAGCGCAAGCTCGTCGACACCGCTCCGAGCGACTACGACCGCCAGTGTCTGCTGCGCGTGATGCGGGAGGAGATGCGCCACGGCTGGCAGATGTGCCACATCCTGGTGAGCCATTTCGGCGACTCCGGCAAGCTCGAGGCGCGCAAGCTGCTGGAGCGCAGGGCCTACGAAGGCACGCGGCTTCTCGGCGCCTTCAACAAGCCCGTGGACAACTGGATCGATTTCTTCACCTACACCTGCTTCATCGATCGCGACGGCAAGTACCAGCTCACGATGCTGCGCCGCTCGAGCTTCGCTCCCCTGTCGCGCAGCATGGGGCCGATGCTCAAGGAGGAGGCCTTCCATCTGTTCACCGGCCAGACCGGGCTCGCGCGCGTCGTCAAGGCGGGGAAGGTTCCGATTCCCATTCTGCAGAAGTACCTCAACAAGTGGCTGTCCACCGGCTACGACCTTCTCGGCAAGGACCGTTCCGGCTCGGCGGCGCGCTTCTACCGCTGGGGCTTCAAAGGACGCTTCAACGAGGCCGAGGCGTCCGCTCCGCCGAAAGACCTGGACCGGCTGAACGAGGAGTCGCGCGAGCTTTACTACCGCGAGAATTGCCAGATCATCGAGCAACTCAACCAGTGGGTTCCCGCGGACCAGCCCAGGCTGCGCCCGCCCGACCTGAAGTTCAACCGGGAGATCGGAGAGTACGCCGGCAAGCCTTACAGCGTCGACGGCGTGCTCCTTTCTCCGGAAGAGCATCAGCGCCACCTGAAGGAGGTCCTGCCCGGCCCCGAGGACGCGAAAATCCTCGCGGCGATCTTCAAAGACGGTTCCTGGGTGGCCGCCGGCAACGCCTGATCCCGGCAACGCTCAATCGAGATACAAGGAGTGGCTTTATGTCGAGCTGGCTGCCTCGGAACGTGTCGACCTTCGGCGGCGACGTCGACGGCATCTTCTGGCTGATCTTCTACATGACCGCCGCCTGGTTCGTTCTGACCGAAGGTCTGATCGTCTATTTCGCTTTCCGCTTCCGACGCCGTGTCGGCCGACGCGCCGCCTACGTCACCGGGAGCGGCTGGAAGCAGCTCTCCTGGGTCCTGGTGCCGGTCGCCGTCGTGATCGTCCTCGATGTCTTTCTCGACCTGCGCGGCGCGGAGGTCTGGGCGCGAATCAAGGGGCAACCCCCGCCGCCCGCCCTCGTCGTCCGGGGAACCGGCAAGCAGTTCAACTGGGAGTTCACCTTTCCCGGCCGCGACGGTTCGTTCGACACCCCCGACGACCTGCACGTGGAGAATAACCTCCACGTGCCGGCCGGGAAGGTGATCCACGTCGTCCTCACGTCCAAAGACGTCATCCACAGTTTTTTCCTTCCCCACCTGCGCCTGAAGCAGGACGTGGTGCCGGGTCGGCAGATCACCGTCTGGTTCGAGGCGACGCAACCCGGGGAATACGAGATTCCGTGCGCGGAGCTGTGCGGGTTCGGCCACTCGGGCATGAAGGGCATGCTCTACGTGCACACGCAGCAGGATTTCGACAAATGGCTGGCCGAGCGGCTCGCGGAAACCGACGCGCTCGCGGCCCGAAAGCAGCGGTAGGAGGCGGTCGAACGTGAGCCGCGATTTCCACAGCGTACATTCCGAGCCGAGCGGCTTCTTGCGCCGCTACGTCTTTTCCACGGACCACAAAGTCATCGCCAAGCAGTACCTGGCGCTTTCCATGTTCTGGGGGCTGTTCGGCGGCGCCACCGCGTATCTGATCCGGTGGCAGCTGGCGCGCCCCGAAGCCGAGGTTCCCGGCTGGGGATACGTCTCGCCGGACGTCTACAACGCCCTGGTCACGATGCACGGAACGATCATGGTGTTCTTCGTCGCCATGCCCTTCCTGCTCGCCGTCTTCGGCAATTTCCTGATCCCGCTGATGATCGGGGCGCGAGACATGGCCTTTCCCCGCCTGAACATGCTCTCCGTCTGGGTCTTCTTTCTCGCCTCCGTCACGCTGCTCGCCTCCATTTTCGTTCCCGGCGGACCGGCTTCGGCGGGATGGACCGGATACCCGCCGCTGTCGGCCAAGCCGGAGTACACGGGCGTCGATTGGGGGCTCAACCTCTGGATCCTCGCGCTGGCGCTGGAATTCGCGTCGTTCCTTCTCGGCGGCATCAACTTTCTCACCACGGTGATGAACCTGCGGGCGCCCGGCATGACGTTCTTCCGCCTGCCGATGCTGGTCTGGATGCAGCTCATCGCCGCGGTCGTCTTCATGATCTCCGTGGGCCCGCTGATCGCGGGAGCCGTGATGCTGCTGCTCGATCGCATTGCCGGCACGACGTTCTATCTGCCGGAGGGAGGAGGGGAGCCGCTGCTCTGGCAGCACCTGTTCTGGTTTTTCGGCCATCCGGAGGTCTACGTCATCCTGCTGCCCGCCTTCGGCATCATCCTCGACGTGATGAGCGTCTTCAGCCGCAAGCCGGTCTTCGGTTACCGCCCCATCATCTACGCGAGCCTGGTCGCAGGTTTTTTGAGCTTCGTAGTCTGGGCGCACCACCAGTACATCAGCGGCCTCGATCCTCGGCTGGCGATGCCGTTCAGCGTCACCACCATCCTCATCTCGGTCCCCTTCTCTTTCGTGGTCTTCTCGATGATCGCGACCCTGTGGGGCGGCTCGATCCAGTTCACCACGCCGATGCTGTTCGCGGTGGGCTCCCTGGGGGTCTTCATCTTCGGGGGCCTCACGGGCATCTTCAACGGCTCGGCGCCGTTCGATATCTACATCCATGACACATATTTCGTCGTGGCCCATTTTCACTCGACGCTGATCAGCGCGGTTTTCTTCGGCGGTCTCGCGGGGCTCTACTTCTGGTTCCCGAAGATGTTCGGCCGGATGATGAACGAAACGCTGGGCAAGATCCACTTCTGGCTCACCTTCGCCTGCTTCATCCTGGTTTTCGGGCCCATGCACCTGCTCGGGCTGGGAGGGATGATGCGCCGCATCGCCAACCCGTTGCAGTACGACTTCCTCAAGCCCCTGGAGCCTCTGAACCTCTTCATCACGATCGCCGCGACCGTGCTCATCCTGTCCCAGGTCATCTTCGTCGTGAACTTCGTCGTGAGCCTCGTGCGCGGCAAGGCGGCGGCGAGCAACCCGTGGAAAGCCAACACGCTCGAGTGGGCAACCGCCTCTCCGCCGCCTCACGAAAACTTCGAGAAGATCCCGAGCGTCTACCGCGGACCCTACGAGTACAGCGTCCCGGGGGCGAGCGACGACTGGCTGCCGCAGGACCGCCCGCTGGCCGACGCTGGGGCCGCTGCTCGCTAGGAGGTCGCACGTGGTCAAAACCGATGTCATGACGCCTTTCGTCGAAGCCGCCACTCCCCCGGGGAAGACCGGGCTCTGGTGGTTCCTGGCTTCCGAGATTCCCGTCTTCGGCGGGCTGATCGCCTCCTACGTGGTCCTCCGCCTGGGCAGCTCCGGGTGGGCCGAGGCGGCGAGTCACCTGAACTTCAGCTACGCGCTCATCAACACTTTCTTGCTCCTCACGAGCAGCATGACGATCGTCATGGCGCACGCCGCCGCGCGTGACCGAAGCTTCGGGCGCGCGTCGCTCTTCCTCGGAGCGACCGTCCTCCTCGGGGCGGGCTTTCTCGGCATCAAGGCTCTGGAGTACAGCGGCGAGATCGCCCACGGCTTCACGCCTGCCGCGGGCATCTTCTGGTCGTTCTATTACGCCATGACCGGGCTCCACGCGCTGCACGTGCTGGTGGGCATCGTCGCCAACCTGACGCTGTGGATCGACGCCGTGCGCGGGAGGCTCGCTCGCCACCCGCATCGAGTCGAGGTCGCCGGGCTTTACTGGCATTTCGTGGACATCGTCTGGATCTTCCTGTTCCCGTTGATCTACCTGTCCTAGGAGAGGAAAAATGAGCGACGTACAAACCCGGCACTACCTCACGATTTGGATCTGGCTGCTCGCGCTCGCCACGGTCTCGGTCGCGGCCGCCTGGGTGCTGCCCAAGGTCGCCGCCCTGTCCCTGATCTTCATGCTTGCATTCGTCAAGGCGCTCTTGGTCGCCCGCGACTACATGCACCTCAAGTACGAGAAGGCGATCACTTACGCGATCGTGCTCGTGCCGCTGGCGTTCGTGATTTTGCTGCTCTTCGCTCTGTTCCCCGACTTCGCCTACCGGCCCCGGCCCTGACCGGGCCCCGGAGACATTCCCCGTTTCCGATTCGCGGTTTTCGTTCTGCCGCTCCACGGTGCCGCCCGGCGGCGCAGGTCCGGCGTGCTGCGTCCGATGTCCGACGTTTGCGCCGCGCTCCGCGTCGCAACGGCTCGAAGGAAGCGTAGCGGTCGAACGGCTTGGACGTCCGCTTACCGGTAGAGCATCACCGCTTCGCGTTCCTCGCGCCACGCCTTTTCTTCGGGGGCGGCGAGCGCCTCAAGGTCCTCGGGCCGGGCGGCGGGGTCGTCCACCCACCGGCGCAGCAGGTCGGTTCCGTTGATGAGATCGATGGCGAGCCGGTCGCGTTCGTACTCGTACGCAAAATCGCGCCAGAGATCGTAGTCGGGGCGCAGCTCCCGCAGCGCCTTCAGCGCCAGCGCCATCAGGCGCCACGGATGAAACGCTCCGGGGTCGTAGGCGTCGGCCTCGACGTGAATCTGAATCCCCGAGCACAACCGCCCGGCGTGCTTGTGGAACGTGGGCTCGAACCAGCACGCGCGCAGCTTGCAGCCGCGCATCCAGCCCGGAGCCAGCGATGCCATCCTGGCGAGCAACGCGCGCGGATCCAGGTCCGGCGCGCCGAAGAGCTCGAGCGGTCGCGTCGTGCCGCGGCCCTCGGAGAGCGTCGTCCCTTCCAGCATGACGGTTCCGGGGTAGCAGCGCGCCATCCAGAGATTGGGGGCGTTCGGGCTCGGGTTCACCCACGCGCGCTCGCCGAGCGGCCAGCCGTAGCCGGGCGCCCGTTGTGGCTCCCACCCCTCCATGGCGACGACCTCGCATTCGACGTCGAGACGGAGCGTGGCCACGAACCATCGCACGAGCTCGCCCAGCGTCAGCCCGTGGCGCATCGGCAGCGCCCCCGCACCCACGAAGCTCTCCCACCCCGATCGAAGCCGCAATCCCTCGACTGCCCGCCCGATCGGATTGGGCCGGTCGAGAACCCAGACCGCCTTGCCGCGCTCGGCCGCGGCTTCCAGCACGTAGCGCAGCGTCGTGACGAAGGTATAGACGCGACAGCCGAGGTCCTGGAGATCGACGAGAAGCACGTCGAAGCAGTCGGTCATCTCCGGCGTCGGGCGCCGCGACTTGCCGTACAGGCTGAACACCGGGATCCCGTGCACGGGGTCGATGAAATCCTCCGATTCGATCATGTTGTCCTGCTTGTCCCCGCGAAGGCCGTGCTGCGGGCCGAACGCGGCGCAGACGCGGATGCCCGGAAGCGCCGCAAGAGCGTCGAGAGAGTGGGCGAGATCGCGGGTGACCGAAGCGGGATGGGCCAGCATCGCCACGCGACGGCCGGCCAGCCGCCTCTGCAGCGCCGGATCGTCCAGCAGCCGATCGATACCGAATCTCATGCGTCTCCTAAGCGAGCGCCAGAACAAAGCCGCCGGGATGGTGAAAGTCGGGCCGCTTCGAGGGGTGCGCGAGCGCCCAGTAGGAAAGCGAGCCTTCCTTGTCCTCGATCACCGCGCAGAGGCCGAGTCGAAGCGGCCGGCCGGCCACGACCGGCAAAGCCGGAAGATCGACGGCCGCGCTCAGGACGAGTCTGTCGCGGCGCGCGAGCACGGCGATGACAGGGGCGGCGATTTCGAGACGGGAACGGCCGGCACGATAGGCGTCAAACGTATACGCCGCCCATTCCCCGGACGGCGAGAAATTGAGCTCGGTGTATCCGTCGAGCCCCTCGACCGCGACGAACGCCTCAAAGCAGGTGTGCTCCCACAGGCCGTCGATTCTTCGCGCCGCGGGGGCGCGGGGTGGGATCGCGAGCCGCTCGATGTCGCCGCGGACCTCGTAAGTCACGGAAACTCCGCCCGGCGTTCGCTCGGCGCGGCACTCGATCTCCTCCACGGCCGCGCCGGCGCCCGCCCCATGAGGCGCGAGAAGCGCGGTTCGCGCGCCGCACCGCGTGAGATTCGGCGCGATGCGCCCGGACGTTGCGGTAACGACGGGCTTGTCTCGGCGGGCTTCGCGCGACATGGGCTGGCGCGCCGGTCACGGCGCGTCAGTGAGGATACTTCACCCGCCGCCGATCCACAAGCCGCGTCCGCCCCCGGCTCGTCCGCCCGTTGACAGCCGGCGGGAAATCGATAGGCTGGCTCCGCCGGATGAAGACGCCGATCGGCATCGCGTTCGTCCTGCTCGTTGTTGTTTCGGCGGCGGTCTGCTTCGCCGATTACACGGGCAAGGGACACGTGCACACGCTGTCGCGGACCGAGCGGGCGTTCCTCAACCACAACTGCCGCGCCACCGCAACGTGCGATCTCAAGCGCTTCTCGCTGACGGTCTCCGAATACGAGGTCTGGTTCGCCGACGACCCCGCGCACCCCACGTACGGGAAAGGCGCAATCGCCGAGTACGAGACCGACTCGGTGGCCGCGCTGGAGAAATACGCGATCGTCCAGTTCACGAAAGGCTGCGTCTTCCACAGCGCGAAGGGTCCGGACGGTCGCATCCGCCGCCGCGTCGACGACACCGTCGTCAGCTTCGGCGAAGAGATCCCTTTTTGCGTCCCCCGCTGGGTGATCGACTCGCAGGATACCGATCCCGCATACAACAGCGACCCCCGCTACGGCAGATTCCATCTTCTGCGGTGGAACCGGCCCGGCTCCTACGAACAACGGACGCAAAAATACTACGGGGCGGAAAAGCCGAAAATCCCGGTCGTCTACGTCGCCGACTACCCCGCCGGAGCGTTCGTCGGCGGGACCGGCGTGCGCAACGTCGCTCTCGAGTTCAAGACCTGCATCTACAAGGCGGGCGAAGTCCCTTCGACGGCCCGGCGCGACGACGTCCGCTTCGCGGTCCCCGTCGCCTGCTTCGACTGGGAGAACGTGTACGTCTACGATTTCGCTTCGGGAACGTTCCGCACCGATCTCGCCGGCGTGCCGCCGTGGGAAACTTTGTATCCGCGGCCGGTCGAACAGATCCACCTCCTCGCGCTCCTCGCTACCCTGTTCATCGCGCTCGCCGTCGTTTCGTCCCGCCTCTTGATCCGCCTGCCTGCCGCGGGCGGCGGTTGCGAGGCAGGTGTCCCGGCCAGTCTCGCCGGGAGGAGAAGGCGCCGGGTTCGATTTTCGGTCGCAGCGCAACCCGGAAGGGCGCCGGGAATATTTTCGAGGTAATTTGTATCTACGATGACGGCAGGAGCAAAATGCTGAGGCATTGAAGCGCCATTGGCGCGAGGGAACATGGAAGATTCGCACAAGAGGTTTAGAACCTGCGCGCTGCCCAATCCGGATCTGCTCTGCCGGGCGGCCCCCCGTTTGATCGGGCGTGGAGCCGATGCGGAGGACCTGGTCCAGGAGAGCCGTCCGCGTGCGTTCGGTCTCCGATGGCGGAATCGAGGACGTTATCGAGTTTGGTCTCCTGTACGTGAGAGGGAAAACGTCTTGACAAGAAAAGGAGGAGGTAACATGAAAAGCGCTCGGGCATTAAATTTCTCGGGGATGCATGCCGCTCTCGTTTTACTGGTCCTTCTTGTTCCCCGCCAGGTCCTCGGCCAGACCTCCGGACCCACTACCCACACGATCTTCATGGCAGCTATCGAGATCAAAGGTGGAACGTCGGCCGACAAGCTCGAACCACCTTCCATCAATCCGAAGGATCTATCGAAAGGTTACGACTTCAAGGCGCCCGGGCAGGCCGACAAGAACGATCCCAAAAGGTGGGAGGTCTCGAGCTACATGTTCGCTCCGAGCAGCCTGGCGGTGCAACAGGGCGACACCGTCAGACTGACCGCGTTCGTCGTCAACGGAGACGAGCATCATGTGCGGGTCAACGACCCCGATGGGCGCGAAGTGATCCCCGAGACAAAATGGAATCGGGGACGGGAATACCGTCTTTCCTTCGTCGCAGAAAAAATTGGCATCTACCACTTGACCTGTTCGGACCACGCACCGACTATGGCGGCGACCATCGTGGTCCTGCCGAGAAAGTGACCGCGAGTCGTTTCAGTCGAAACCGACTCGAAAGACGCTATACGGCGACGCCCGTCCCGCCGGTGGGCTTCCGCCGCTTTCAGTTCCCTCTTCATCGGGATCATCGTTTCAACTCAGCGTCCAGAACAACCTGGCCAAGATCTTCAAGAAGTTTCAGTTCCCTCTTCATCGGGATCATCGTTTCAACACCCACTGCGAGCGACTTAACTTTCGGAGGAAACAAGTTTCAGTTCCCTCTTCATCGGGATCATCGTTTCAACGCGGTTTTCAGCAGGTCTTCAAGCTGCTTCTCCATATGTTTCAGTTCCCTCTTCATCGGGATCATCGTTTCAACGATGGTCGCATTGCGACCCTGGCAGCGGAATACATCTTTCAGTTCCCTCTTCATCGGGATCATCGTTTCAACCTGGCGCGCCGGCCGGATGCCGGCAGGAGAAGGAAAGGACTTTCAGTTCCCTCTTCATCGGGATCATCGTTTCAACGCTGGTGATCGACACCATGGACCAGGCCAACAGGGGGTTTCAGTTCCCTCTTCATCGGGATCATCGTTTCAACCTTCGCCTCAGATCCCGATGCGGGCCAGGTTCTGCAGTGTTTCAGTTCCCTCTTCATCGGGATCATCGTTTCAACCGACCCGGCCGCCATCGTTGCACGGAGTATATACGCGTTTCAGTTCCCTCTTCATCGGGATCATCGTTTCAACTCGTCAACCAGTGCGCCAGGATCATGTGTTCGTGTTTCTGTTTCAGTTCCCTCTTCATCGGGATCATCGTTTCAACTCATCCACGCCCGAGATGCGCTGTCGCGCCTGAGAAGCGTTTCAGTTCCCTCTTCATCGGGATCATCGTTTCAACCAAGCACCAAAGTCTCAACCTTCCCGGCGTTTCGTTTTCGGTTTCAGTTCCCTCTTCATCGGGATCATCGTTTCAACGCTGAAGATTCGCTACAACGCCCGTTTCATCAAGGTCGAGTTTCAGTTCCCTCTTCATCGGGATCATCGTTTCAACATAGCGCCTCTTCCGACGTGAGAGACGCACATACGGCGTTTCAGTTCCCTCTTCATCGGGATCATCGTTTCAACCACTATGGTCATTTCGCTGCCGATTGACGTGTACAGTTTCAGTTCCCTCTTCATCGGGATCATCGTTTCAACGCGGATCACCGCTTCCAAGCACCGAGGCCATGTAGCGTTTCAGTTCCCTCTTCATCGGGATCATCGTTTCAACCTTTCCGGGCCACCGTTTGCTCCCCTCGCAGAAATGTTTCAGTTCCCTCTTCATCGGGATCATCGTTTCAACCGCATCAGCTTCGAGCGCGTAGAAGAGGTTGACACGTTTCAGTTCCCTCTTCATCGGGATCATCGTTTCAACTCGAGGTGCCGGTGCCGCCCGAGATCACGATCGACGTTTCAGTTCCCTCTTCATCGGGATCATCGTTTCAACTTGGCGTGCTCGAAGCGTTCTCGGTGCCGTACGTCCGTTTCAGTTCCCTCTTCATCGGGATCATCGTTTCAACGCATACGGGACACTTTGCGGTGATGTACGGCTGATTAGGTTTCAGTTCCCTCTTCATCGGTTGTGGCCCGACTTCTGTAGAAATTCGTTCCTTCGGTATCCATGCCTGAAAAATTTGTTCCACAATTGGCTTATAACGAACGATCTTCGCTTCACCAAGGCTCCAGCATCCCCCCCTTAGGCCGCCACCGACATGGAGACTTGATTCAGCTCCCTCCAGCCATCGATGCGCCGCATATGGATCTGACCGCTGACCAAAAGCCCAAACAGCAAACGCTCGGCTGCTTGCGCGTCGGGAAGCGATCCTTGGG
>DATLYW010000037.1 GCA_035574315.1 Candidatus Zixiibacteriota bacterium | reverse complement strand
CAACCGAAGCACAGCTTCCAACTTCCGGCGAGCAGAAAATCGACCTCGTTGCACTTGTCTTTTCGACATGGACACCTCCTGGGTTTTTCTCCTTAACATTTCTCCCAATCAGGTGTCCAAAGAAATCCTGGGGCGGGGGAGACAGAAGCTGCGACGTTGGAACAAAAGCCCGGTACCGACGGCCGCCAGGCCGAGAAACACTATCAACCACGCGGTCATCATCGGAGACCGGATAATTCCAAGCTGCTCATCGGCCCAGGTGAGAAGCACGAAGAATAACGTCGCCAGCCAGAGTCCCCGCAGCCTCCTCGGAAACATCGCCCGGGGTTTGGCGAGGCGAGCTGCCCATTCGTTGATCGTGCCGAAGGGACACGGGACGCACCAGAAGCGACCGACGAGGATGAATGTAAAAATGATTCCGGGCCACCAGATGATCCATGTGACTTTCGTTGCCAGGTTTTTCGCGCCATCCTGGATGTCGAAAAACCCCAAAAGCATTATAACGAACGTCAACACGAGGACGGGAATTTGCAGGCCCGGTAGAAACCCCTTCCAGCGGACAAGACGGTCCACCCAGCGAATATCGAGAAGGTTGATTGGTCCGTGCGCGCGCGAACGGAGCAGCCCCCAGTAAATGCCTCCTCCGCCGATCACGGCTGCCGTCAAGAGGCCGAAGATGAGGCCCGGGGTCGGTCCGGCGGACCTGCCCACGTTCAGGTAGAACTCCAGGGTCGCCGGCGGATCGAATTTCCGTTCTTCCAGCTCCGACAGCGCGACCCGAACCAGATAGGTGCCTTGCCGGCTGAACCGCCGGACGACGGTATAATTCCCGGCCCAGACTTCCTCCGTCGCCTGCGAAAGAACAGGGCCGCTCGTTCCACTGCCGCGGACGGCGACCGACGTGCCCGGTTGGAAAGAATCAGGATCGAGCTGCGCCGGCGAGACGCCGATCCAGACCTTCGCGTTCCTTACGGGATCGAGAGAGCCGTGGCGAAGGATCTTGACGACGATCTTGTTCTCCTCGCCGGCGCGGGGAGGGCGGGGAGAGGTCAAAAGCTCTGCTTGAAATCCATCGAGAGTAACCAGGCTGATCCCGCCCTCGAGGGGAGCGGCATCGCCGTGATCGCCGTGGGCCAGCACCCGCCCGGTCGCGGAAAGTGAGAGCAGGAACGTCCACAGTACGATCAGGCCTGAGACTTTCCCGCCCGGCGTCACGCGAAGGCCGCCTCTGTGAATTTCGCGACTACGCTGCCTGCTTTCACATCCGGCCGTACTTCCGATCGATATAGGTGCGGATATCCGTTACGCTGTAACCTTGCTGCACCATTCGAGACGCATCCAGCGCCTCCCCCTGGCAGATGTTCACTCACGTGGCGCCGTGGCGATCGGCAAAGCAGGAAAGGAGGCTCTTGTGGCCCATGTGCTTGTCACACTCGCAGTAGCAGTAGAGCTGGTCCAGGACCTCCGGAATTTCGTGCGCAACCTGATAGGCACGAGCCGTCTGCCCCACGAAGAGATTCGAGGAAAGGGGCGGTCGGGTTTCGCGCCTCACATAACCGGCGGGGTCAAGCTTCGCCGCCGGACCTCGTTTCGGACCGCCACGGCTCAGCCAGCCCCAGGCCAGGAGCCCCGCGAGCATGAAAACGACGAGAGCCAGGAAAACGCCGCTTTTTTTCCGAGCGGATCTTCCGGCTTCGTGGACTCTTTTTCTTTTCGCCATTTGGCTTCTCCTTTTGCCGGAACGGCCGGACGTCGCACGTCATCGAAAAGCAACGCCTGTGCCACTTTCCGATCTGCCGGCCAGGGCGAGACAGCGCGAGAAAATGCAGAGGGCTTTGTGTCGCGTTGCCGAAAAACCGAGGTTTTCGTCGGACGCCGAGAGTCCGAACCGGATTCTCACGTACAAAAAGAAGGCTTGTTTTTTTCTCAAATCCTGGAGAGACTGGTGACTTCTTCGTTCTTTGTACGGGTTGCCAGGCTACGAAAAGAAGGCGCCGGATAAGCTCCCGTCGGAAGACGGGAGGCATCGAATGAGCTGGAGCGGAGGTTTGCCGGAGGGACTTCGGCTCCGCGGGGGATTGAAATGGGGATCACGAACAGACAGTCCGGGACCAACGTTCACGAAATCGCGGACGGGATCTATCGCATCAACACGCCGGTGACGTTCCCGGGCGGCGGTTTTTCCTTCAACCAGTACCTCATCGTCGACGACGAGCCGCTGATCTTCCACACGGGGCCGCGCAAGATGTTCCCCCTCGTGCGGGAGGCGGTTGCAAGCGTGCTGCCTCCCGAAAGCCTGCGCCACATCGCTTTTTCGCACGTGGAAGCCGACGAGTGCGGGTCGCTCAACGAATGGCTGGCCGTCGCCCGCCGGGCCGCGCCGCTGTGCGGGACCGTTGCGGCGCTGGTCTCCATCGACGACCTTGCAGACCGGCCGGCCCGCGCGCTGGCGGACGGAGAGGCGCTGCCGCTCGGGAGGCACGCGGTCCGATGGTTCGACGCGCCTCACCTTCCGCACGCGTGGGAGTGCGGCTTCCTGATGGAGGAACGGACGCGAACGCTCTTGTGCGGCGACCTGTTCACGCAAGGGGGCGCTGACAATCCGCCGGTGACGGAGGCGGACATCCTCGGTCCGAGCGAGGCCTACCGCCGGGAACTGGACTATTTCTCCCATACGAAGAATGCGCGCGGGATGCTCGAGAGATTGGCCTCGGCGGCTCCGACCACGCTCGCGTGCATGCACGGCAGCGCATGGCGGGGCGATGGGGCGAAGCTCCTGCGTGCGCTTGCCGACGCGCTATGCGGGTGAACGGTCCCCGACTCCGCCCCGACACGGCGGCGCTTGCGCGGGCCGAGGCTGCGTCGCTGGCGAAAGCGCTTTGCGCGGTCGAGCGGCGCCTCGGGTTGCGGATTCGATTTTCCACTGGACCCCGGCGATTTTGTTCGCTATAGTCGGCCCATGGCTGTGCGGGAACACGAGCATGACGAAGGCTCCAGCCTTTCGGAGATGGAGCTGCGGGTGCGCGCGGTCGAGACGATTCTGGTCGAGAAGGGTTACGTCGAAGCCGCCGCGCTCGATCGCATCATCGAGCTTTATGAAACCAGGATCGGCCCGCACATCGGCGCGCAGGTTATCGCCAGGGCGTGGACCGATCCCGGGTTTCGCCGGGCGCTTCTCCAGGATGCGAGCAAAGCGGTCGGCACGATCGCCGAAGTGGGGCGCGTGGGCGATCATCTGGTGGCGGTCGAGAACACGCCGCAGGTGCACAACATGGTGGTGTGCACGCTGTGCTCGTGCTACCCCACGGACGTGCTCGGCCTCCCCCCGACGTGGTACAAGTCCTTCGCCTATCGCTCGCGCGTGGTGAAGGACCCGCGCGGGGTGCTTGCGGAATTCGGCGTCACGCTGCCGCCGGAGACGGAGATCCGCGTGTGGGACTCGACGGCCGAGACGCGCTACCTGGTCGTGCCGATGCGGCCGGAGGGAACGGAGAACTGGAGCGAGGCGCAGCTCGCCCGCTTGATCACGCGCGACAGCATGATCGGCGCCGGCCTGCCGAAGAAGCCGGGCGAGGTAACCGGATGAACGGCGTCCACGACATGGGCGGGATGGACGGGTTCGGCAGGGTGGAGCCCGAGCCGAACGAACCGGTTTTCCATCACCGCTGGGAAGGGCGGGTGCTGGCGATGAGCCGCGCCATAGGCTTTTTCCGCCAGTGGACGATCGACATGAGCCGCTACGTCGTCGAATCGCTGGCGCCGGCGGTTTACCTGACGAGCTCCTATTACGAGCGGTGGTTTCTGCGCAACCTGCGCCTCCTCGTCGAGCACGGTTTCATCGACGAGGACGAGGTCGCCGCCGGGCGGGCCCTGCGGCCCGGTAAAGAGTTGCCGCGCGGGCGGTTCACGGCGGCCGACGTGGAGCGGGTGGTGCGGCGCGGTTCCTATGGACGGCCGGCGCCCGCGCCGGTGCGCTTCAAGGTCGGGGACCGCGTGCGCGCCAGGAACATTCACCCGACAACCCATACGCGCCTGCCGCGCTATGCGCGCGGCCACGTGGGGGTGGTGGAGCGGGTGCACGGCGCGCACGTGTTTCCCGATTCGGTGGTTGCCGGCAGGGGCGAAGACCCGCAGTGGCTCTATACCGTTCGTTTCGATGGCCGCGAGCTCTGGGGCGAGGACGCGGATCCGAAGTTGAAGGTGTCCATCGAAGCATTCGAGCCTTACCTCGAACATGCCTGATTCGTCGTCCGTCGGGTCGGAAGCCGCGCGGCGCGCCGCGGAGGCGATTCCAGGAATTCCGCGCGACGAGAAAGGGCCGGTCTTTCGCGCGCCCTGGGAAGCCCGTGCGTTCGCCATGGCGCTGGCGCTGTACGAAAAGGGCCTGTTCTCCTGGAGCGAGTGGGCGGCGATGCTGGGCGAGGAAATCAAGAAAGCGCAGGCCGCCGGGGATCCTGACACCGGCGAGACCTATTATCACCACTGGCTCGCAACGCTCGAGCGCATGGTCGCGGAAAAAGGGGCGGCATCGGCGCAGTCCCTGCGGGAGTATTTTCGCGCCTGGGAGCGCGCGACGCGAAGAACCCCGCACGGCAAGCCCATCGAGCTGAAAGCGGAAGACTTCCGTAAGTGACGGCGTCCGCCCGGGTCCCCGGGCCTTCCAAAGGGGTTCGAAGCCCCGACGGTCGGCGCGCCCGCTATTTTCGCGTGAGCCCGCGCAACAGCTTTTGCCAGCGGTCGTGCGACTTTTCGTACTGCTCGGCCGTCAGCCCTTTTTCCGGGTACCAGCGCTTGAATCCGTAGTCGCGCGTGGACGTCGCGAAACGAAAACGCTCTTCGAAGATCTTCTGCCCTTCGGGGCTGAGGAGAAAGTCGATGAAGAGCAGCGCCCCGTAGGGGTTGTTGCTCGCCGCAGGAAGAGCGACGCCGCCGGCGTTGCTCACCACGAGATCCAGCGGCACCCATTCGGTCGGCGCCCCTTTGGGCCGGGCCGCGAGCACGTGGTTGCGAAAAATCGAAATCGAGAGCGGCATTTCGCCGGCGGCCAGAAGCTCGTGCATCGCCCCGCCGGAAATCATGTGCATCTTGATGTCCAGGGCCCTGAGTCTTTTCAGGTATTCCTCGCCCTTGACCCGCAGCATCGCGCCGAGCATCCGTACGCCCGTGGAATCCCCGCTGACGGCAACCCTGCCCCTGTACTGCGGCTTGACCAGGTCGTCGAAGCTTTGCGGCGCGTCCGCGGGCTGGAGCAGGTTGCGGTTGTAGCCCAGCCCGATCAGGGACTCGCGGTCGGTCGTCCAGAGCACCTTGTCTCCGACATCCTCTCTGGCGTCCGCGGGAAATGCTCCCAGGTGCGGCGAGAAATAGGGCAGGAGCAGCTTGTTGTCCCGCATCACCATGAGCGTCGGCGGCGTCGTCTCGATGACGTCGGCCAGGTTGCGGCCCGACTGCGCTTCGGAGAGGATTCGCCGGAGCAGGTCGGTGGAGCCGGTACGGTAGGTTTCCACCTTGATACCCGGATACTTCGCCTCGAAAACGCTGGCGATGTCGCGGTGGGCGGTGAGCGTGGTGTACCAGGTCAACCTGCCTTCCTTGCGCGCACCGGCCTTCAGGAAAGCCTCGCGATCGGCGCCGCGGTAATTCGCCAGGTCGGCCACGGGCCTGCCCTGGCCCACGGCGGGAGATGCGGCGGCGAAGATGCTCAGGACCAACAGTAACGAGTATCGCATGGGCGCCTCCTTGCGGTCTTTTGACGCGAGATCGCAGCGCAGAGGACACGGGTTACCCGGACTCGCCGGCGGCGGAGCGAGCGGCGGTCGAGCCAGAACATCACTGCGCTTTGACCGGTGTGTAGTCGCTCGCCAGTTGCTTCAGGATGCGACTGGCCTCGGCCGCCATGTCGTCGACGATTTTTTTCGCCGGCTTCACGTTGCTCTCGTTCAGCAGACCGGCGATCTGCCCGCCCGGAACGTGCAGGACGTCGATCCGGTCGGCTCCCTCCGCCGCGCAGCGGATCTCGTCCATGAGCGCTCCCTGGTAGGGCGTGGGGAGGGGCGCAAGGCCGGAATCCATCCAGGCCTGAATGACCGCGCTGCGGAAGTGGCGGGCGAAGTGGCCGCTGGTATACGCGGTGCGGACGAAATCCTCCGACTTTCCCCTGAGAAGCTGACCTTTGAATACGGGATGGACCCGGCATTCCTCGGCGAGCAGAAACGCCGTGCCGCACCAGACGCCCACGGCTCCCAGGGCGAGGGCGGCGGCGACTCCACGGCCGTCGGCGATTCCCCCGGCGGCCACGACCGGAATCGGCCGGACCGCGTCGACGATCTGCGGAATCAGAGGAAAGTTGGCGATCGTCCCCGTATGGCCTCCGGCTTCATAACCTTGCGCGATGATGACGTCGGCGCCTTTGCGGGCGTGGCTGACGGCGTGCTTGACGGCGCCCGCCAGCGCCATCACCTTGATGCCCTTTTCGTGCGCGAGCGGCACCACCTCGGCCGTATCCCCCAGCCCGATCACCAGCACTGGAACTCCCTCTTCGAGAATCACCCGAAGCTGCTCGCGCGTTGCGGCCGGGGTCTTGACCCAGGTCTTGGTATCGGGCGGCCTCGGCTCCAGTCCGAGCTTTTCGATGAGCTGCGAAGCGAACTCCAGGTGCTCGGGATACCTCTCGGCGATGGTGCGCCGGACCTCGAGCGGATCGGGCACCTTCACGTCCTCCATTTTGGGTAGCGTGATGTCGACGCCGAACGGGCGCTCCGTCAACTCCTTGACCCGCCGGATCCGCTCCCGGATGAGTTCCGGGCGGAGGGGGCTCCCGCCGATGACGCCCAGGCCGCCCGCGTTCGAAACGGCGGCCACCAGCTCGGGCGGCGTGGTCGTGCCCGCCTTGTCCCAGCCCATACCGGCCTGGATGATCGGAACCTCGATGCCGAGTAAATCGCATAACGGAGTGCGCAGCATGGCGCTTCCTCTCCCGGGAACGCCGGGTCGTCGGGATGCGACTCCAGGGAGAAGCTCGACCGCCCGGCGCTCGCTTCTGAGGTCTCGTTCTCGTTCGGTATCCCCGTCGCGATCTCCGCCGCAGAACGGCTTTCCGGAATCGGAAGAGTGCAATCCTCTCGTCGGCAGGTTCGCCGGGTGCGATCCGAACAGGCCCTAAGCGTTACATCCGGCTCCGCCGGGTGTCAACGATCGCTTGAAAAAACGTTATCGGTGAGTTGGTAAATAATAGCTGCGACCCTGTTGGATGGATGTCTGGAGATGGATATGATTCGGCCATGTCACGGCTGTTGACCGGTGGGGATGCGTCTCGGGGGAATTCGTCGAGCCGGCAACGCTCGCAAAGATAAGGAGGTTTACCCATGTCAGAGGACGTGATGGTGAATCCGGAAGCGCTGCGCGCGGAGGTTCGCCGGAAATACAGGGAAGTCGCGACCAACCCGGCGGGAAGATACCATTTTCACACAGGTCGTTTCCTCGCCGGCCATCTCGGGTACGATGCCGCCGCGGTGGCCGGATTGCCCGACGCTGCCGTGGAGTCGTTCGCCGGGGTCGCCAATCCCTTCTCGCTGCAGCCGCTCGTGCGGGGCGAGAAAGTGGTCGACGTCGGTTCGGGAGGAGGGTTCGACAGCTTCATCGCGGCGAGCCAGGTCGGCGATCAAGGAAAGGTGATCGGCGTCGATATGACGCGGGAGATGCTCGATAAGTCGCGCTCGACGGCGGCTCTCCTGGGCTTCCCGAACGTGGAATTCCGCGAAGGACTTGCCGAAGAACTGCCGGTCGAGGACAACTGGGCGGATGTCGTGATCAGCAACGGAGTGATCAACTTGTGC
This sequence comes from Candidatus Zixiibacteriota bacterium, assembly GCA_035574315.1. Lineage (NCBI taxonomy): Bacteria > Pseudomonadati > Candidatus Zixiibacteriota > Candidatus Zixiibacteriota bacterium. The sequence continues at coordinate 135,673 of DATLYW010000037.1, read as the reverse complement.
GCCGATAAACGCCGGGTCTTTTCGGAAATCTTCCGTGTGTTGCGGCCGGGCGGACGGCTGCAATTCGCCGACATCGCCAACGGCAGGCCCGTGCCGGAATCGGCGGTCCGCAACATCGACTTGTGGACTGCCTGAATCGCCGGAGGCCTGCCGTGCGCAGGCTGGCAGAGGATGCTGGAGGAGTCCGGATTCGTGGACGTCCGGATCGGGCCGCCTTGCGACACCTTTCGGGGCGCGGGCGGGGAAGAGAAGGCCCGCAAGTTCGAAGTGTACGGTTATCCGTTTCTTTGCCGTAAGCCGGGTTGAGTTTCCGCTGCTCGGCCCGTGGACGCCTCCGCCTCGTCGCACGGGCGCGCGGAAAATGCGGCGCGTCGTTCCGGAGTCGGAACGGGCGCGGTCCAATTACTGGACCGGGGCAGGAACGGGGATCTTGTAGAGGCGGGCGACGTTCTCCCGCAGGAGCTTGGCGCGCGACGGCTCTGGCAGATCCCCGAGGTCGCGGGCGATGACCTCGCGGGAATTGGGCCAGGTCGAGTTCCCGTGAGGGAAGTCGTTCGACCACATGCAATTGTCGACGCCCCACCACGAGAGGATGTGCCCGCCGACGGCATCGTTGAAGAACGTGGTATAGATCTGATTGTGGAAGTATTCGCTGGGGAGCTTCTTGATCGCAAGGCCTTCGCGTTTGCTGCCGTGCCGCTTGAAGTAGTAGTCCCACTGCTCCAGGACGAAGGGGATCCAGCCCAGCTCGTTCTCGACGAGGACGACTTTCAGCCGGGGAAAGCGCTCCAGCACGCCGGAATAGATCAGCTCGTAGAGGCTGTTGACGGACTGGAACAGCTTGGCGTTGACGCTGTTGGCCTCCTGGGTCATGCCGGTCGGCGCGTCGCCCAGGCCGAAGGAGCGGGTCCGGCTGTACCCGTGTCCGCTCAGGATGTGCAGGTTGACGGGCATCTCCAGCTCCTGGGACGCCGCCCAGAACCTGTCGTAGTGGGACGACGAGAAAGGCAGCTCCGGGGGCGGCACCTGCCAGATCACGGAGCCCCGCATGCCGGCCTTGCGGCAGCGCTCGAGCTCCTGCACGGCGCCGTCGATGTCGTACATCGACAGCATGGCGATGCCGAAGAGGCGATCCGGAGCGGCGCTGCAGTAGTCGATCAGCCAGTCGTTGTAGACGCGGCAGCAGGCGGCCTCGAGCTCCGGATCATCGAGGCTCAGACACTTGAGGCCGTGGGTGGGATAGAGCACTTCGGCGCTCACGCCGTCGGCGGCCATCTCGGACACGCGCTTGTTCTTGTCCATGGCTGCGCCGGGGACGTCGTTGGGTCTCTGCCCGCCGAAATCGGGAGCGCGGTCCTGAAAAGCTTTCGGCATTTCCTTTTTCCACAGCCCCGCCGGCTCGATGACGTGCGAGTCGGACGAGATCAGGATTTCGTCGACGGCGGGCCCGGGTTGCTTGCCGTAGGTTCGTTCGATAATCCCCATCGCGGCGGCTCCTTTGGCTCGAAGATCTTCGCGCAGTCCCTCTCTAATACCGCAGGCGCGGCCCCGAAGGCAAGCCGGCGCGGCCGGAAAGCTCCGCGCCTCGACGTTCGGCCGCGCGTCGTGCTATAGGCAGTCGTCGTGGCGGCGTTCGAGCGTCAGGGACGTTTTTCCGCCGCCTCTCGAAGGAGCTTTTTCTGATAGCACCTCCCGCGACAAAGGACCGGGGCGAGGCGGCGGCCGGGTCGTCGTCGGCAGCGGCGGCGACAGGCGTTCTTCGCTGGAGCTTGCTGCGCGTCCTGCCGGGCGGCCGGGCGCTCGAGGCGCTTCAGTACCGCGAATTCCGGCTGCTCTGGTACGGGCAGATGTTCACCGCGATGGCGACCTGGATGGACTCGATCGCCCGCGGCTGGCTGATCTACGAATTGACGAGCTCGTCCTTCCAGCTTGGGCTGGTGCGCGGCGTGCAGGCGATCCCGACTCTGCTGCTCTCCCCGGTCGCGGGGAGCGCCGCGGATCTCTATTCGCGCAAGACCCAGATCCTGATCGCGCAGGTCGTCGACGGGCTGCTCTACGCCTGGATCGCGGCGATGATTCTCACCGGCCATATCCTGCCGTGGCACGTTTACGTGACATCGGTCGGGCTCGCCACCGTACAGGCCTTCCAGCTTCCTTCGAGAACCGCGATGGTTTCCGATTCCGTTCCGGCGGGCTGCCTGACCAACGCGATGGGACTGAACGCGGTGGTGTTCAACTCGGCGCGGAGCCTCGGGCCGGCGCTGGCGGGCATCCTCATCTCCCTGTACGGCACCGCCGGATCGTATTCCGTTCAGGCCGGCTTCTATCTCCTGGCGACGATCTGGACGGCGATGCTCCGCCCGCGGGAACAGCCGCCGCCGGCGCGCGGCGCTCACGGAGGACACGGCGCCAGCTTCAGGCGCAGCATCGTCGAGGGGTGGAAGTTCAGCTGGACGAACTACGAGGTTCGCGTGAGCCTGCTGGTGGTGTCGATCGCCATGTTCCTGCTGATCCCGTTCACCACGCTCCTCCCGGTGTTCGCCCGGGACATTCTTGAGGTCGGCGCGCACGGCCAGGGGATGCTGCTCACCGCCATGGGAGTAGGGGCGCTCTTCAGCTCGGTGCTGGTCGCGTTCGTGGGCGACAAAGTGCCTCGGGGGCCGGTGATGATCGGCGGAGTGGGGCTGTACGGGCTGCTGCTCGCGGTCTTCTCGTTTTCCGCTTCGTTCGCACTCTCGATCGCGACGATGTTCCTGGTCGGACTTTGCCACGTGACCTCGCACGCGTTGATTCAGATCGTCATCCAGTCGTATTCCCCGTCGGAGTTCCGCGGCCGGACCATGGCGATTTTTCATATGACCCAGGTGATCCTGGTGGTTGGCGCCATGTTCGTGGGTGCCCTGGCGTCCGCGGTCGGAGCGCGGTGGGCGCTCTCCTCCATGAGTCTGACCGCAACCGCAGCGATGGTCGGCATCTACGCGCTGATGCCGCGCGCGCGCGAAATAAGATGACGCCGCGGCTGGTTTCCTTCGACGTCTATGGAACGCTGGTCGACGTCCGCGCGGGATCACGCGCCGCCTTCGAAGCGATACTTGCCGCGTGCGGGGGTCGCGGAGTGGACCCGCTGGAGTTCTGGGAGCACTGGGAGGCGGGCAACATCCGGCGCTATCGCGAGCCGTACCGCTCCTACCGGGAGATCTGCCGCCATTCGCTGGCGGAGAGCTTCGCGCGCTTCGGGCTGCGGGGCAACCCCGGGGAAATCGACCGATACTTTTCGGCGTTCCCGAGCTTTTCCCGCTTCGCGGAGGTCGACGAGGTGCTGGAGCGGTTGGGGAGAAGATACCCGCTCGCCATTGTGTCGAACATCGACGATGAGCTGCTCGCCGTGACTCCGCTCGGGCGGCGATTCGATCTGGTCTGCACCGCCGAGGGCGCCCGCGGTTACAAGCCCGACGGGACCCTGTTCCGCCACCTCCTCGAAAAGAGCGGGGTTGAGCCGGGAGATTTGCTCCACTGCGGCCAGTCGCAGTACACGGATCTCGTGGGAGCCAAGCCGCTCGGGATCAAGGTCGCCTGGATCAACCGCCGCGGCCTGACGCTGGGCCCCGGAGTGCCGGCGCCGGACTTCGAGTACCGCGACCTGCGGCCGCTGGCGGAACTGATACTGTGAGCGGTCAGCAGAGACAGGACCGGGGACCGAAGACCGAGGACCGGGAAGAGCAAAAAACAGGAAGACCGGGGACCGACGACCGAAGACCGGGAAGAGCGAAAAACAGGGAGACCGGGTTTCGTGGTTTTCTACCTTGAACCCTTGAACTTTTGAACCTTTGAACCCTTTGAACTTTCAACTCTTCAAACCGCACCGCTTGCCGGTGCCGAAGCGGTTGAACGATTTTAACGGCTTGAACGACCGCCGACGGCGGTCCTCCAGGAGAGAGCCATGGCCGATACCGTGGAAGCCCTGATTCTCGATCTCCTCCAATGGATCGGTCCCGAGCCGCGCCCGTATCCTGACGTCATCGACGCCTGGCGCACGTCGTGCCCGCGGCTGGCGGTGTGGGAGGAAGCGAGCTCGCGGGGGTTCGTCACGTGCGAGCGTTCAGCCGGGGACGGGCTGCTCGTGTCCGTTTCGGAGGCAGGGCGCGCTTTTCTCGCGGAGCACGGGCGGTCTTTGACGGCGTGAGATAGTAACGACCGCAGACCGCGGGAAGGCCTATCGTCTATCTGTATCTCGATGAGACATCTTCCGGTTTCCGGTTTTCGTCCGTGCCGGTCTCCGGTCGTCTCCCTTGCGGAACAGGACCGGCGACCGAAGACCGAAGACCGGGAAGAGCGAAAAACAGGGAGACCGGGTTTCGTGGTTTCTACCTTGAACCCTTTGAACTTTTGAACCCTTGAACTTTTGAACTTTTCAAGCCGCACCGCTTGCCGGAGCGAAGCGACCTCGAAAACGCTTGACACGGGCCGGAAAAGGCACCAGAATCTGGCGTCTTCGGACTGGCGGAAATATTCAACTGTTATGTCTTTGCCGGAGCATGCCGTTTGAAGATAACGGTTGACCTCGACCAGCTTCTCGAGCAGGGCAAGATCAGTCAGGCCGAATACGACAAGTTCAGGCAGTTCGCTTCCCACGGTACCGCCGGCCTTGCCTTCAACATACTCGTCGGCTTCGGTGTCATCGCCGTCGGGGGCGCCACCCTGGCCCTCGTGCCGACTCCTGCCACTGCGATCGTCCTCGGGGGCTTGATCGCCGCCATCGGCGTCGCGCTCATGCAGGCGCGCTACGAGCACTGGAAGGTCCTCGCCACCATTTGCGTCCTGGTGGGAGCGCTCCTCTTCGGAGGAGGAGTGGTCGTCGGGTTGCAGAGCTCTACGGAGTCTTTTCTGATCATTGCGGCAGTGTTCGCCGCGGCCGGAGTTTTCGCGCGTAGCTCGCTGCTGGTCGTACTCTCGGTGCTCGCGCTCTCGGCCTCCCTCGGCGTCAAGACCGCGTATGCTCACGCCATGTACGCCCTCGGCATGGCCCGGCCGACGTTGACCATCGTGGTGTTCGGTATTTTGTCTCTCGCCACCTATCATCTGGCGAAACGGTTGAGGGCGGAACATCAGGCGCTCGCGATCGCTGCATCGAGAACGGGGGTTTTTCTCGTCAACTTCGGTTTCTGGGTCGGATCCTTGTGGGGCGATCGAAACCCGGGAGGGGAAGTTGTTGTCGCCGACACGGTTTTCTCGGCTCTCTGGGCGATCGCCCTGATCGCCGCGGCCGGCTGGGCCTGGATGCGAAGCCGGCGGTGGCTCGTCAACGTCGTGGCGGTGTTCGGCGGCATACATTTCTACACACAGTGGTTCGAGCGCCTGGGAGCATCGCCCGCAACCGTACTGTTGGCCGGGCTTTTGGCGCTGGGCTTCGCGATCGGGCTCCGGGTCCTGAATCTGGAGATGGCGAAAAATGGGTGAGAGCGCCGGAAACGATGCCGCCGGTTGCGGAGACGATGCGGCGTTCGAGGTTAGAGGTTCCAGGACCGGGAATTATCGCCCCCGAGGGCTCACGGGTGGTCCCCGGTTCCCGGTTTGAAGTTTCCGGTTTTCGTTCGTGACCGGGAAAAGGAAAAAAGAGGTAAGGCAGGTTTGTGGTTTTTCCTCATTGAACTTTTGAACCCTTTGAACCTTTGAACCGCACCGCTTCGCGGTGCGGGAGCGAAGCGACCAAAAATGAAATCCCTTCATATACTCTGGCAGAGGCTCGTGACCCACGACGGGCAGACGTGCGAGCGCTGCGGCGCTACGGGAGGCTCGCTCGAGCGCGCGTTGGCGAAACTCGAAAAGTCGCTCGAGCCGCTGGGCGTGAAGCCCGTGCTCGAAACGAAGGAGATCGACGAGGAAACCTTCAAAAGAGACCCATCCGCCTCCAACCGCATCTGGGTCGCGGGGCGCTCTCTGGAAGAATGGCTCGGCGCGACGGTGGGTGGCAGCCGCTGCTGTTCGGTTTGCGGCGACTCGGAATGCCGGACGGTGGAGGTGGGCGGGGAGGTGTTCGAGGCGGTGCCGGAGGAGCTGATTCTCAAGGCGGCGCTGCTCGCGGCGGCTGAGATGCTGGCGCCGGCCGAAGAAGCAGGGAAGGGCGGAGAGAAAGCCGGCCCCGCATGCTGCCCGGGCTCACGGTAAACGCCGGAGAGGTCCCGCGTCCGGAGTCTGACGCACCCCGACCAGGTTGGTTCCCGGTTCCCAATTTCGGGCTGTAGTTCGCTCCGTCTTCCGTCCGCCGGGAGCAGGGAGTTTCGGCTAGTACAACTGAAAACCGGCCTGTGCCAATTTCGAATTAACCGCTGACCGGATCCGGCGGTACGGCGTCGATATCCGGCGCCGACGGGGCTTGGATCGGGAGAACCCGACCGGTGAGCCACCGGCGGACGCCCGGTCGGGAAGCGGCTCGGATAAAGCTCGAGCATTTTCTGAGATAACCTGAACCAACCCTTTAACTGTTCGCTCCTTGCAGTGCACGACGGAAATTTTCTGCCGGGTACTGGCGGGGGCGCCGTTCGAATGCTAGGGTTTCGGAAAAATCGGTCGAACGGGAGGAAAAATGGCTGAGACTGCAACCCCATTGAAGCTCGGAACCAGGGTGCCGGACTTTGAGATCGAGACCTACGAGCCGGCCAAAGGCGATTTCGGCTCCTTTCGGCTGCAGGACCAGATCGCCAAGAAGCGCTGGACGATTCTTTTCTTCTATCCGGCGGATTTCACGTTCGTTTGAGCCACGGAGTTCGCTGCTCTGGCAGAGCAGCACGAGCGCTTCGAGAAGATGGGCTGCGACATCGTGACCGTGAGCACGGACACGAAGTTCGTCCACAAGGCGTGGCAGGAGAACGAGAAGGAGCTGGCCCGGGTCAGGTACTCCATGGGGGCGGATCCCACGGGCAGGCTGGCGCGCATGTTCGGCATCTACGACGAGGACACCGGCCTCGCACTGCGCGGGACTTTCATCATCAATCCCGACGGCGTCGTCCTCAATGCCGAAACGAACTACTACAATCTCGGCCGCAACATCGACGAGCTGATGCGGAAATTCAAGGCGAATCTTTACATGGCCAGGAAGACCAGCGAGGTCTGCCCGTCCAAGTGGCGTGACGAAGGCGACAAGACGCTCACGCCGTCGCCGAAGATGGTCGGGAAGGTCCACGAGGCGCTCAACGAGTGAGGCCGCCCGGCCGGGCGGCGGGGGTGAGGAGAGGTGCTGTCCGCAGCCGAAGCGCTCGAGCGGCTTCGCGAGGGTAACCGCCGCTTCGCGTCGAATCTGAGGAGCTTGGACGCGCTCCTCACCCACGCGCGGCGCAACGATCTCGTAAGCGGTCAGCAACCCTTCGCGATCGTCCTCGGCTGTTCCGACTCGCGCGTCCCGGCGGAGCTGGTTTTCGATCAGGGGCTGGGCGACCTGTTCGTGATCCGCGTCGCGGGCAACATCGTTGCCCCTTCCCAGATCGGCAGCGTCGAGTTCGCCGCGGAGCGCTTCGGCACGCGCCTGCTCGTGGTGCTCGGCCACACACGCTGCGGCGCGGTCCAGGCGACGCTGGAGGAGCTGCAGCGCCCCGGCGAAAAGCGATCGCGGAACCTCCGTTCGATTGTCGACCGCATCCGGCCCTCGGTGGAAGGCTTGCTGTCCACGGAGCTCAGGAACGACCCGGACACGCTGGCACGCGAGGCGGTGCGCGCGAACGTCCGGGCGGCGGCGAACCACCTGCGCCACGGCTCGGAGCTTCTCGAGCGGCTGATCCTGAATAGCGCGCTGGTCGTTGTCGGCGCGGAATACTCGCTGGAGACCGGCGTGGTCGATTTTTTCGACGGCCTGCCAAAGGGCGGGTGACGGCCAGCCCTGGTTACGGGCGGGTGGTTTGCCGGAACGAGGGCGGCAACACGGGGTCTCTTCCTTGATAGATACCGCCGCGCGTGCGCAGGCGCGAAAATTCAGCTACGATGAGCGCATGAGACGCGCGGGCATCGCCGATCTTCCCCTCCACGGCGGGCGGGTGCCGCGCTGGCTCGCCGATCGTATGACGGCGCTCGGCGCGGCCGTCGCGGAGGCGATCGTCGCCGATTACGGGGCAGGGGGCTTTCTCTCCCGCCTGAGCGATCCTTTCTGGTTCCAGGCGCTCGGCGCCGTGATGGGGATGGACTGGCACTCCTCGGGCGTCACGACCGCCGTCATGGGAGCCCTCAAGCGCGGCCTCGCCCCGCGCGCCGACGAGCTGGGCCTCTACATCTGCGGCGGGCGCGGGCGCTTTTCGCGCAATCCCCCGCAGGAGCTCAGGTCCCTCGCCGACCGCCGCGGCTTCGACGGTGACGCGCTGGTGCGTACGAGCCGGCTCACCGCGCGCATCGACAATAACGCGATCGCCGACGGGTTTCAGATCTACCTGCACTGCTTCGTGGTGGCGGCGAACGGGGAGTGGGCGGTAGTGCAGCAGGGGCTGAGCGACCGGAGAGGCATGGCGCGCCGCTACCACTGGCACTCCGCCGCGGTGCGCGATTTCGTCTCCGAGCCGCATAGCGCGATTATCGGCGAGCCCCGGGGAACGATCGTAAACCTCGTCGACGCCGGCGCCCGCCCGGCACAGGAGGCTCTGCTCCGGATCGCCGCCGAGGATCCCGAAAAGACGCTGCGCGTGGCGCGCCGCCTCAGGATGCCGGCCCGCCACGACGTGCGGGCGGCGGACGTCGACCTGGAGCGCCTGGGCGCCGTGCTCGCCGTGGCGTACGAGCGCGACCTGCGCGACTTCGCCGAGCTGCTGCTGCTCGAAAAGCTCGGCCCGCGGACGCTTCAATCCCTGGCGTTGATCGCGGAGGTCGTCCATGGCGCGCCGTGCCGCTTCGCCGATCCCGCGCGTTTTTCCTTCGCTCACGGCGGCAAGGACGGGCGGCCGTTCCGGGTTCCGCTGGAGACCTACGACGCATCCCTCGACTGGCTCCGCAAGGCGCTGGCCGAAGCCCGGATCGGCGACCGGGAGAAAATGGACGGTTTTCGCCGCCTCGAAAGCTTCGCCCGCTCGGTCGAGCGCGAGCTGGAGCCGCGCGCCGACTTCGACGCGGTAATCGCCCGCGAGAAGGCGATGGCGCGGTAGCTCAGCGCGACGTTCAAACCATTCAGGCGGTTCAATCGCTTCGCTCCTGCACCGGGAAGCGGTGTGGTTGAAACACAAAGTTCAAAAGTTCAAGAGTTCAAAAGTTCAAAAGTTCGAGAGTTCAAGGGTTCAAGGTAGAAAACCGTGGAACCTGATCGCCCTGTTTTTCGCTCTTCCCGGTCCCCGGTCTTCGGTCCTGTTCCGCAAGGGGAGCGACCGGAGACCGGGGACGCAAGACCGGCACGAACGCGAACCTGAAACCGGAACTGGAAACGGGGAACCGGGAACTGTTTCAAGCGGCTTGACAGCTTCCCGCCTTGCGGGCGATAGTCCCCGCAGTCTCGAGGGATCGCGGGTTCGCCGGGAGCTTACGTTCCGGCAGGAGGGAGGAGCGGCCCATGAGAGCGACGGCTATCTACGGGACGGTCGCCGGAGCGGTTCTCGCGCTGCTGGGAAGTCAGCCGCAGGCGTTGCGCGCCCAGGACTTCTTTGCGGGAAAGACGATCCGCATCGTGGTGGGCTTCCCCGCCGGCGGCGGGTTCGACACCTACTCGCGGACGATCGCCCGGCACATCGGCAGATACATCCCCGGCCACCCGACGGTCGTGGTCGAGAACGTGACGGGCGCCGGAAGCCTGATCGCGGCGAACTCCGTCTACAAGGCCGCAAAGCCCGACGGGCTCACGATCGGCAACTTCATCGGCAACCTGATATCGCAGCAGCTCTTCGGCGGACCCGGGATCGAGTTCGACGCGCGCAGGTTCGAATGGATCGGCGTGCCGGTGAAGGACAGCGTCGTCTGCGCGCTGACCAGGGCGAGCGGGATCACGAACGTCGCTTCATGGATGGCGGCGAAGTCGCCCGTGAAATTGGGCGGCAGCGCCCCCGGCACCACCAACGACGACAGCGCCAAGATCCTCAAGGCGGCGCTCGGGCTCCCCATTCAGCTCGTGACCGGCTACAAGGGGACGGCGCCGATCAAGCTGGCGGCGGAAAGCGGCGAGATCGACGGCGGGTGCTGGGCCTGGGAGTCGGTCAAGGTGATGTGGCGCAAGGGGCTGGACTCGGGCGACGTGAACATAGTGCTGCAGGCGGTGCCCAGGGCGGTGCCGGACCTGCCGAAGGTTCCCGTAGCCGTCGAGATGGCGAAAACCGAGGAGGCCCGCCGGATGATCCAGGCGGGCATCCACGACACCGCGGCGATCACTCGGCCGTACGCGCTGCCGCCGGGGACGCCCAGGGACCGCGTCCAGCTCCTGCGCCGGGCATTTCAAGAGACCATGAAAGACAGGGACTTTCTGGCCGAGGCGGCAAAGTCCAGGCTCGACGTGAACCCGGTGAGCGGTGAGGAAGTCGAGAAGATCGTCGCCGGCCTATTCAATCTCGATCGGGCGATGGTCGCCAGGATGGCGGAGATTCTCAAATAGCGCGCGAAGGAGCGGATACGGAGGAAGCATGAAGCGGAGCACGGAACGGATTCTCACGACCTTCGTGGGGAGCCTGGCGCGCCCGCCGGATCTGGTGGAGCTGCTCAAGGCCAGGGAAAGCGGCGGCGCCTACGACCGCGCGGCGTTCGAGGCGCGCGTCCGCAGCGCGGTCGCGGAGGTCGTCCGCCGGCAGGCCGAGACGGGCGTCGACGTGGTGAGCGACGGCGAGCAGGGAAAGCCGGGCTTCGTCACCTACATCGGCGAGCGGCTGGGCGGCTTCGAGCCGCGGCCGGCGCCGCCGAGAGCGGGACCGTGGGTGGGATCGCGCGAGGTCATCGACTTTCCCGAGTACTACGAGTGGTACGCCCGGTGGCGCGGCGCGTCCGTCGGATCGCCGTCGAGCCTGGTATGCACGGGTCCCATCTCCTACAAAGGGCACGAGGCGCTTCGGAGGGACATCGCCAACTTCAAGGCCGCGCTGGAGGGCGTGAAGGTCGAGGAAGCGTTCATGCCGGCGACCTCGCCCGCGAACGTCGAGGCACAGCGGAAGAACGAGTATTACCCCACGGAAGAGGCTTACCTGTACGCGATCGCGGAGGCGATGCGGGAGGAATATCGGGCGATCGTCGAGGCGGGATTCCTGCTCCAGGTCGACGATCCGCGCCTGGTGACCTTCTACAACTCCAACCCCGGCTCGACGGTCGAGCAGTGCCGCAAGTGGGCGGAGCTGCGCGTCGAGGCACTGAATCACGCGCTGCGCGACATTCCGCCGGAGAAAATCCGGTTCCACACCTGCTACGGGATCAACATCGGGCCGCGCATCCACGACATGTCCCTGAAGGACATCGCCGACATCATGCTCAGGGTCCGCGCGGGCGCCTATTCCTTCGAGGCGGCGAACCCGCGCCACGAGCACGAGTGGCGTGTGTGGGAGGAGGTGAAGGTTCCTGATGGCAAGGTGCTGATTCCCGGCGTCATCACGCACACGAGCAACATCGTCGAGCATCCGGAGCTGGTGGCGGAGCGGCTGGTGAAGTTCGCAAGGATCGTGGGGCGGGAGAACGTCATCGCGGGGAGCGATTGCGGCTTTTCGTCGCAGGCCACGGCGGAACCGGAGATCCATCCGACCGTGGTCTGGGCCAAGTTCAAAGCGATGGCCGAAGGAGCGCGGCTCGCCACCCGCGAGCTGTGGTGAGAGACCGCCTGCACCGCAAGGCGGTACGGTTCAAAGGGTTCAAAGGTTCAAAAGTTCAAAGGTTCAAAAGTTCAAAGGGTTCGAAAGTTCAATGCGGGAAACCGTAAACCCTGCCGCTTCGCGGCGAACCCGGGACCGGAGAGATTTTTCTTGACGGGCCGGTGTGGTTGTACTAGAGACGCCGGTTGTAAAGAAGGCGTTGGCCTGCAGAGAGAGGAGGTCCGTGATGCGTCCCAGATCGTCGCTGGATCGCCTGGCAATCGGATTGGCCGCCTGGCTCGCCGCCGTCTCTTTCGCTCCCTTCCCGGCGCGCGCCGCCTCCGCCGGAGGCGAGTCGCTCGATCAGCTCTACGAAAAGGTCAAAAGGGAAGGCGGAAAGCTCACGATCTACGCGGCGCTCTCGGCGCGGTCGATGGAAGTCATCTTCCCGGCGTTCAAGAAGCGCTTTCCGGCGGTGACGCTGGACCACATCGACGCCACGGCGGACAAGCTCCTCGCGCGCATCGTCGCGGAGGCGCGCGGCGGCCGCGTGCTCGGCGACGTGTTCGGCGGGGCTCTTCCCTACATGGCGCAGATCACCGAGCAGAAGCTGCTCGCGCCGCTTTCCGTCCCCGAGGCCGCCGCCTATCCGCCGCAGATGAAGAGCGAGTTCTGGGTGGCCACCGACACGCAGTATTACGTCATCGGCTGGAACACGAATCTCGTCAAGAAGGGAGACGAGCCGAAGGGCTTCGAGGACCTCGCGAATCCGCGCTGGCAGAACTCGCTGATGGCCGAGCCGCGTGACCATCAGCTTCTCGCGGGGCTGGCAAAGCGCAAGTACGGCAGCGACGAGAAGGCGCTGGAACTGCTGCGCAAGATCGCCGCCAACCGGGTCGAGTTCCACCGCGGCCACTCGCAGCTCGCCGAGTTTCTCGTCGCCGGGCAGCGGCCGGTTTGCTTTACCTGCTACGCGCACCACTTCCCGCCGCGTGTGAAAAAAGGCGCGCCGATCCAGCTGTTGCTCGGCGAAGGAGTGGGCGAAGTCGGGGGCGCGGTGTCGATCTTGAAAGGGGCGCCGCACCCGAACGCGGCGATGCTCTGGGCGCGCTGGGCGCTGAGCGAGGAGGGACAGAAAGTCTGGGCGGAGGCCGGCGAGACGCCGGCTCACCCGAAAGTCGAGCCGCAGGAGAAAGTGCGGCCCGCCACCGCCTACATGCTGACCGTCGACGACATCAAGGAATTCCCGCGCTACGAGAAGCTCTGGAAGGAGATCTTTCAGTTGCGGTAGCGGTGCGGTTCGAACGCAAAGTTCAAAAGTTCAAGAGTTCAAGGGTTCAAAAGTTCAAGGCAGAGAAGCACGAAACCTGCCTCTCTGGTTTTGCTCTTCGCGGTCCCCGGTCTCCGATCTTGTTCCGCAAGGGAGACGACCGGAGACCGGGGACGGAAGACCGGCACGGACGAAAAACCGGAAACTTCAAACCTGGAGGGATAATTCCCCGTCTGCGAACCTCGAACGCCGCAGTGGCGTCGTCGGCGGTCGTTGAAGCCGTTCTCCGTCCGGCGGCGGGGATAACTCTGGACACTTCGCCTTGGGCTGGCGCCGGCGATCTCAAGGCCTGGCCTCGGTCTGGCGAAACCGCGCCAGGAAATGGGCGAGATCGCGGATGTCGGCATCCGTCAGCGGCTGCGCGGCGTCGGCCATGGAGGAATCGTAAGCGCGCCGGATGTTGTCCCTGTACTCGCGCAGGGCCTTGGCCAGGTAGTCCTCGCGCTGCGCCGCCAGCCGGGGCGCGTTTTTCTCTCCGGAAAAGTCTTCGTTGTGGCAAAAGCCGCAACGGTGCTCCCGGATGAGCACGAGAGCGCGGCCGGCGCGAGCGGGCTCGGCAGGCTCCGCCGGCGGCCGGGGCGGGGGCAGCTCCGCGATCCGCTCCGCCATGCGGTGCAGCGTGTCGTCGTCGAGACCGGCAACGAGCGCGTTCATCGGCTCCGAGATCCGCAGGCGCTCGCGGAACATGTAGAGCTGCAACGTGAGATAGAAGGCGGGCTGGCCGCCGAGCGAGGGGACTTCGGGCTGAGAAGAGTGGCCGGTCTCGCCGTGGCACGCGCCGCAGGCCGCCAGGCGTTCCTCGAACGAGCCGGTGAAGGCGGACAGCGCACCGGCCGCCGCGAGCGCGGCGGCAGCGAGAACGCCGCCCGTCAGCCGTAAAAACGTAGCCGCGAAAGGCCGGGGAGGCGAGGACGCGCTCACCGCGCAGGGGATGTTCCGTAGGTAACCCGATAGATCGCCCCGCCGTAGTCGTCGGACACCAGGAGGGAGCCGTCCTTCAGGATCTCGACGTCGACCGGGCGGCCGGCGTACTCGTTGTCCTGCAAAAAGCCGGTGAGAAACGGCTCGATGGACCTGACGTTGCCGTTCCTGTCCAGCCTTGCCACAACGACATCGCCGCCGATCTTGCGCGTCCGGTTCCACGAGCCGTGGCGGGCAATGAAGATGGCGTTGCGATAGGAGGGGGGAAACATCCGCCCGGTGTAGAAACGCATGCCGAGCGCCGCGCTGTGCGGCCCGAGCAAGGCGACCGGCTTTACGAACTCGTCGCACGAGCGGCCCCATCCGAACTCGCGGTCCGTGAAGGTCCCCTGGTGGCAATAGGGAAAACCGAAGTGCTGGCCGGGAGAGGTGACACGGTTGAGCTCGTCCTCGGGCAGGTCCTCCGACAGCCAGTCCCGCCCGTTGTCGGTGAAATAGAGCTCCCTCGTCACCGGGTGCCAGTCGAAGCCGACGGAGTTGCGCACGCCGCGCGCCACGACCTCCGCGCCGCTTCCGTCGAGGCGGATGCGCCGGATCTGCGCGTTGGCGTCGGGCGGGATGCATATGTTGCACGGCGCTCCGACGTTCATGTACAGGCGCTCGTCCGGGCCGATGCCGATGAATTTCCACCCGTGCGACTGGTGGTTGGGAAGATCGTCATAGATGACCACGGGCTTCGGCGGATTGTCGAGATTGTCTTCGATGCGCTCGAGCTTCGAGATCCGCGTCCCTTCGGCGATGTAGAGGGCGCCGCCGTGAAACGCCAGCCCGTTCGGCCGGTCCAGCCCGGAGGCGATCACCTTGACCTCGCGCTTGCCGCCGCGGTCGACCACCGCGTAGACCTTGTCGAGCTGGCGGTTGCTGACGAACACCGTCCCCTTGTCGCCGAGCCGGAGCGAGCGCGCATTCGGGATGCCGGAGGCGTAAATCTCCACCTTGAATCCCCGAGGCACGCGCAGGCGCGAGAGCGGCAGCTTGTCATGAGGAGTGGGAAACGGAGGCGGGGGAATGCCGCGGAGCTTTTTGGCAACCTCGGCATTGGGGATGTCGGGCCGGCCGGGAACGGCGGACGGTTGCGCGGCCGGCTGCTGCGGGATGGCGGGGGGCGCGAAAAGAAGGCCGAGACCGGCGACGACGCCGGCCATGCCGAAAGCACCGAACGGCAATAAACGTCGGATCATAACCCCTCCTCTGGGCGCGTCGGGGAGAGCGTTAGCGCGATCGGCGGTGGTTTTCAAGCAGGATGACCGGCGACCGGGGACGGAAGACCGGCACGGACGAAAACCGGAAACTGCGAACCTCGAACGCCGCACTGGCGTC
This sequence comes from Candidatus Zixiibacteriota bacterium, assembly GCA_035574315.1. Lineage (NCBI taxonomy): Bacteria > Pseudomonadati > Candidatus Zixiibacteriota > Candidatus Zixiibacteriota bacterium. The sequence goes on along the minus strand of DATLYW010000037.1, from coordinate 120,325 downwards.
GTCGGCGGTCGTCAAGCTATGGCGTTTCGCGGTGGGTCAAGGGTTCAAAGGGTTCAAAGGTTCAAGGGTTCAAGGTAGAGAAGCACGAAACCTGACCTTCCTGTTTTTGCTCTTCCCGGTCCCCGGTCTTCGGTCCCCGGTCTCGTTCCCACCGGGCCACGAACCAACGGAGCAATTGACAACTTGCCGGATTTTTCTTAACAATGCAGGGGTAACTTACGGACGATCCACCGTAAGAAGGAGAGTTGCTGATGCTGAAGCCGGTGGGATTGATCAACGGTCACTACGAATGCCGCTCGCTCGATGAAACGTTGCCGATCTTTACCGATCTGCTCGCGATGGAGGTAGTCGAGCGCAAGGATGGCGAGGCGGTCCTCAAGCATCCAAACACCGAGTGGCGGCTGATCGTTCACGAAGGCGGGCCGAACGCCCCCAACAAGCCGCACAGCAACCATTACGGCTTCCGGGTCGCCAGCCACGAGGAGATCGAGGCTGCGTACCGGTACCTCTCCGACCACAAGGCCGAGTACAAGATCAGGAGCGTGACGAGGCCGCACGAGGCCCATTTCGCCTACTCGATCTATTTCAAGGAGCCCGGGGGAAACGATCTGGAGATCGAGTACTACAATCCGGCGGCGGTGAAGCACGGACGGACCATTGCCGCACCGCACTGGAAGGAGCCGCTTCCGGAAAGCCGCTTCCCCGGTCGCGGCTACGTGCCGCAAGCGATGACCCACGGTACGCTCAATTGCGACAACAAGGAAACCAGCGACCGTTTTCTCGAGCAGGTGCTCGGCCTGAAGATCATCGGCGGCGGCCGGACCTCGACCTACGTCCGGCATCCCGACACTCCGTGGTACATCGTCGTTCTCCCGACGACGCACCGGGACTACCTCTCGCCGGCGAATCGCTTCACACTGAAGGTTGCTACGCCCGAGGAGGTCGAAGACGCCCACAGGGAGTTCTCGACCAACGGCAAGCAGATCGGTATCACGGACCTCTGGGATCTCCAGGCGGAAAACGGCAGGGCCTACTTCATCTTCAGCGATATCAACCGCAACTGGTGGGAAGTGACCTCGTAGGGAGCCCTGTCAACGGAAGCGCGGGAGCACGCGCGCCGCGAACTCCTCCACCGTCTCGTCGTAAACCCTGCGTGCCGGCGTCAGCATGAGGTGCTCGACGCCGGCCGCCTTCAGCTCCTCGATGCGCTCGATGCACTCCGCCGGCGTCCCCGCGATCGAGAACCGCCGCACCAGGTAATCGTTCACGAGGTCGGGGTCGACGCGTTCCTCCATCGGCTTCATCGCGTCGAAGCCGGCCATAAATCGCCGCACGCCCTCCAGCTCCTCCGCGGGAACCGTCTCCAAGGTGAAGCGGAAGTTGTGGTGCGCGCGGTTGGCGATGCGGTTGCGGACGATGCGGCGTGCCTCGGGGCCGTCCGCGCGCACGCAGAGCATGCCCGCCGCAATCAGTCCGATCTCCCGCGGATCGCGCCCCGCTTCCTCGGCTCCCTCGCGAATGCGGGCGCGCGCCCAGTCCAGCACCTTGAGGTCGAAGCCGGTGCCGAGGATGACGCCGTCGGCCGCGCGGCCGGCGAGCCGCAGCCCTTTCGGCCCCTCGGCCGAGACGTAGACGGGAACCGGCCGGAGGTTGAAGGCGATGCGGAGCCTGCCGGTGGGGAAATCCGCTCCTTTTCCCTGCAGCAGGTCGCGGATCATGGCAACCCCGCGCTCGAACTCGGCGAGCGGCGTGGCCTTGCGGCCCTGCGAATAGACCGGTCCGTCGCCCGTGCCCAGGCCGAGCAGCGCGCGGCCCTTCGAGATCTCGTTCAGAGAGGCGGCCGCGCCCGCGAGAACCGTAGGGTGGCGAAAAACCATGTTGGTCACCGCGATCCCGAGGAGCACCCGCCGCGTGAGCATCGCGCAGGTCGCGAGCGTCTGAAACGAGTCGATGGAGCTCAGGTGACTTTCACCGAGGAAAATCCCGTCGTAGCCGAGCGCCTCGGCGCGTGCGGCGCGCCGGTGGATCTCCTCGATATTTCTCACGCCACCGTGAACGCTGTGAAGGCTGATCTTCAATTTTTTCCTCGCTTTCGTCGCCGAAAGATCGGGCAAGACAGGGCAAAGGGACACCGCCGATCACGGCGCCGGCGGCTCGAAGGCCATTAGAGCGCAACCGGTCGCCCAGGCGGCGACGGGCTCGTACGTGACGGCCTCCGCTTTCCACGTGAGGACGGCGCCGGCAAGGGCGATCCAGGTCCGGATCTCGTGGCCGCCGGAGCCCGCTTCGGACGCGATGCGCTCGTGGCTGTAGTCGGCCAGCCGTGCCCGGTCGGGGCCGGCGAGAATCTCCAGGAACTCCCGGTCGAAATCGGTGTTGATCTTTCCGTGCCTGGCTTCACCCGGCCAGTGAGAAAGGCCGCCGGTGGCGACAACGGCCACGCGCCGCTCCAGCGACTCGAGAACCCGCCCCAGCGTCCGTCCGAGCGCAAAACAGCGCCGCGGCGAGGGCATCGGCACGGTGAGCGTGTTGACGATCACGGGAACGACGGGAAGAGCCATCTCCGGATTGAGGAAATGAAGCGGCAGCATGGTGGCATGGTCGAAGAGCAGCTCGTCCGAAAAGGCGGGGTCGAAGCCCTCCGCGAAGCAGGCGTCGAGCAGGGCGCAGCCCAGCGGCGCGTCGCCGGGGACACGGGTTTTCGGGATGCGGAGCCACTCCTCGACCGGGCCATCGTAGTGCGGCGCGCGGCCGATGCAAAAAGCGGGCATGTGGTCGAGAAAGAAGTTGGCCCAGTGCTCGACCGTGAGGGCCACGATCGCGTCGGGCTTCGCCGCGGCGAGGCGCGCCCCGAGCGCGCGGTACGCCCCGAGAAAGCGCTCGGCCTGTTCCCTGGGCGCGGCTTCCGTCCAGGCGGTCATGCCGGGCGCGTGGCTTGCAGCGCAGGCGAAGACGACGGGCATCGCTCACTCCAGGCCGGCCAGCGCCCGGGCGTAATCCTCGTTGGAGACGCGGTGGAGCAGGGTGAAAGGGCGGAGCAGGAGCGAGTGGACGCCGAGCGTGTAGAGCTTGCGAACGTCGAGCCGGAGCAGCGCCTCGCGCTCCTCGGCAGTCAGCTCGTAGCGGCTTGTGAAACCCGCCGGATCGCTCCGGTAGCGCTCCCGCGCCTGGGGATCGCGGTTCACGTGATACATGAGCTTTTGCAGCTGATACAGGCTCACGGCCGCGTTCCCAGTTTCCGATGGAGCCAGGGAATGACCGTCTCGAAGACCGTCGGGATATTGCCCATGTGGCCCCCCGGGAACAGGCGGATCGCCTTCGGATCGCCGTGCTCGAGCAGGAGGTAGAAATCCTCGAGCGGAACCTGCTTGTCCTCTTTGCCGTTGACGAGCAACAGCGGCGCGCACGGGCGGTCGAGCAGCCCCTGGGCGAGCAGCGAGAGCGCGGGCATCACCTCGATCAGCTCCTCGAAGGTCCGTTTGCCGAAGAGATTGGCGCGCGCCTCGATCAGGTCGAACAGGTACGAGTCGGCGTTGCGCGACCGCTCCTGCCACTCGGGCTGGAAAAAGCGGTGGATGCCGCCGCCCCAGTTCACCGCCGCGCGCAGGCGGTGCGGCTCGAGGTGCGCGAGCTTGGTCGCCCAGTACCCGCCGAAGCTCGCGCCGACCGCGGCGATCCGGTCCGGGTCGATCTCGGGTCGCGTGGCCGCATAATCGAGCACCGCCAGATGAACGCGGTGCGCTTCGGGAGAGGCGAGCATCGGGCACTCCCCGGTCCCGGGGCTGTCGATCACCAGGCAGGCCCAGCCTTCCTTGACGAAGCGCTCCGCGAAAGTGTGCCGCTCCTCCTTCCAGTTGTCGATGCCGCCCCAGTGCAGCACCAGCGGGGCGGGTGTCGTGGAAGGCAGGCGAAGGTGGCCGGGGATCTCGCGGTCGCCGAAGGGTATCGCGACGCGCTCGAGAGGAATCTCGAAGTAGCGCGCGGCTGCCGCGTGCATCTCGCGCGCCTTGCGGTAGGCGAGCTGCTTTCCGGGAGTGCTCGGAAACGGATGGCGCGCGATGCCGTAGTAGCCGTAGGCTTTGAGGAACGCATCGCGCGCCGCCGTGCGATCGCCGGCCGCCTCGGCCCGTCGCGCCTTTTCCTCCCACCGCTCTCCAAGCCGGCTCCACGCAGCCGCCCAGCGCTCGCCCTCGAAATCGGAGAGCTCGGCGAGCGCTTCCTCCGCTTCCTCGCGGCCGGCGTAATTGAACGGAGCGCGGTGGCCGATGCGGCTCCGGATATCGTTCTTGACCTCTTCGACGCTTCGGCTTTTTTCCATCGGCGCTTCCGGGCGGCTCCCGGCGCGGCGGCTCCGCCACGACCGGGGGCCTTGCTGCTGTGCCTATAAAATGGCGGCCGGCGCTTGTCAACCGTCCGTGGCGACGCGGGCGGCGGCCGCGGTGAATCGGGGGTTGACCTTTGATTTTCTCCGTGTCATGCCAATAGAACTGGCGGGGGCGACCGGCCCTTCGCGGAATTTTTTCTCTTCAACAGGAGCTCGGCGGCCGCGATACGGAGCAGGCGATGGCATCGATCATTGACGGCAAAGCAGTCGCAAAAGAAATCCAGAAACAGATCAAGGAAGAGGTCGATGGGCTCGAGCGCCGCTGGGGCATAGCGCCGGGGCTGGGGGTAGTGCTGGTGGGCGACGATCCCGCCTCCCACGTCTACGTCAAGAACAAGGAGAAGGCGTGCAAGGAAGTGGGGATCAAGTCGTACGAGCACCTTCTGCCGGCCACGATCTCGGAGCGGGAGCTGCTCTCCGTGGTTCAGTCGCTCAACAAGGACAAGAACGTGCACGGGATTCTCGTCCAGCTTCCGCTGCCGCCGCACATTCGCGCCGACCGGGTGCTCGAGGCGATCTCGCCGCGCAAGGACGTGGACGGTTTTCATCCGATGAGCCAGGGAATGCTCCTGCTCGGCGGAAGCGGCTTCCGGCCGTGCACGCCCATGGGCATCCTGAAGCTGCTCGATTCCATCGGTTGCGATCCGAAGGGAAAGAACGCGGTCGTCGTCGGGCGGAGCAACATCGTGGGCAAGCCGGTGGCGCTGATGCTGCTCGAGCGCCACGCGACCGTGACCATCTGCCACTCGCGAACGGTGAATCTGCGCGACGAGGTCGGGCGGGCGGACATCCTCGTCGTGGCGATCGGCAAGGCCGCGCTGGTTCGGGGCGACTGGATCAAGCCCGGTGCCGTCGTGATCGACGTCGGCGTGAACCGCCTGCCGAGCGGCAAGCTATGCGGCGACGTGGAGTTCGAGGTCGCCAAGGAACGCGCCTCGTGGATCACTCCGGTTCCCGGAGGCGTCGGCCCGATGACGATCTGCATGCTGCTTTACAACACCCTCAAGGCCGCGAAAGATTCCCTTCAGCGCGACGGCTGACCGAACTCCTCGTGAGGCTCGTGGCTCGGGAACTCAAAAAAACGCCGCTCTGGGCGGTCCACCGCCGGGCGGGGGCCAGGATGGTGGACTTCGCCGGCTGGGAAATGCCGGTGCAGTACCGGGGCGTGATCGAGGAGCATCTCGCGGTGCGCGAGCGCGCCGGACTCTTCGACGTGAGCCACATGGGCGAGATCGAGATCCACGGGGCGGGAGCGTCGGAATTCTGCCAGCGCATGACGGCGAACGACATCAGCCGCATGAAGGTGTCTCAGGCGCAGTACAACCTGATCCTGAACGACGCCGGCGGCGTGGTCGACGACGTGATCTTCTACCGGCTCGAGCCCGATCGTTATCTCGTGTGCGTGAACGCCGCCAATCGCGAAAAGGATTTCGAGTGGCTTCGGGAACGGGCGGGCGGCGGGGTACGGGTGGAAGACCGCAGCGACGATTATGCGCTGCTGGCGCTCCAGGGGCCGGCGGCGGAAAAAATCCTTCGCTCCCTTACGGCGCTCGACCTGCAGGCGCTCAAGCCGTTCCATTTCGCCCGGGCCGAGGTGGCGTCGATCGATTGCCTGCTTGCGCGCACGGGCTACACCGGCGAGGACGGCTTCGAGCTTTACTGCAACCCGCAGGCGGCCGCGGGCCTCTGGGATCGGCTGCTGGAAGCCGGCGCGTCGGCCGGGCTCGAGCCGGCGGGGCTGGGAGCGCGCGACACGCTGCGCCTGGAGAAAGCTTATCCACTCTACAGCCACGAGCTCGACGACACGACGACCCCTCTGGAGGCGGGGCTGGATTGGGTCGTCAAGCTCGGCAAGGGAGAATTCGTCGGGCGCGACGTCCTGCTGAAGCAGAAGGAAGAGGGGGTGCGGCGACGGCTGGTGGGGCTGGAGCTGATGGATCCCGGGATCGCGCGCGCCGATTATCCTTTGCTCAAGGACGGAAGGGTGGTGGGACGGATCACCAGCGGAACCCTGTCGCCTTCGTTGAAGCGCGCGATCGCCCTGGGTTACGTGACGACGGAGCAAGCGGTGACGGGAAACATCCTCGAGGTGGAGATTCGCGGGAGGCGGGCGCGCATCCAGATCGTGCCCGTGCCGTTCTACCGGCGCTCGCCTTCGTGAGGCGCGAAAATCAGGCATGCAAGGAGGTAGTCCATGGATTTTCCTGAGGGCTTGAAATATTCGAAGGAGCACGAGTGGGTGCTCGTCGAGGGAAAAACCGCGACCATAGGGATTACCGAGTACGCTCAGGAAGAACTCGGGGACATCGTCTACGTCGAGCTTCCCGAGGTCGGCGAGAAAATCGTCAAGGACGACCCCTTCGGCGCGGTCGAATCGGTCAAGGCGGTCTCGGACGTTTACGCTCCGGTCAGCGGCACGGTCATCGAGGTCAACGACGCCTTGCCCGACAATCCGGAAACGATCAACGAGGACGCCTACGGCGACGGCTGGATGATCCGCGTCGAGATGAGCGACATGGACGACCTGAAGGATCTCATGACCGCGGACGAGTACGCCGAGTACGTGGCGCAACAGAGGGACGAGGAAGAAGAAGACGACGAAACCGACGAAGAAGAGGAATAAACCCACCGATGCGGTATACCCCTCACACGGCCGATGACAAGCGGCGCATGCTCCGCGAGATCGGCCTCGACAGCGTCGAAGAGCTTTTCGAGCAGGTGCCGCGGAGCCTGCGCGAGCGCGCCCGGATCCGCCTGCCGGACGGCCTTTCCGAGCCGGCGGTGCTCCGGCGCCTCGCCTCCCTCGCAGCGCGCAACGGCGCCGCGTCGGGATGGAGTTTTTTTCTCGGTGGGGGAAGCTACCACCACGCGATCCCGGGAGCGGTGGACGCGATCGTTTCACGCTCGGAGTTCGCGACCTCCTACACCCCGTACCAGCCGGAGGTCAGCCAGGGAACCCTCCAGGCGCTCTTCGAGTTCCAGACGCTTGTCTGCCAGCTGACCGGCATGGAGGCGGCCAACGCCGGCGTTTACGACGGCGCGTCGGCTGCGGCCGAAGCAGTGCTGATGTCGCGGCGCGTGCAGCCGGCCGGGCGCCGGCGCGTGCTCGTCTCGCGGGCGCTGCACCCGCAGTACCGGCAGGTGATCGCGACGTATCTCGCCAATCTCGAGGGTCTGCGCCTGGAGGAGGTCGGTTACGATGCCTCCGGCGTGACCGACGTCGCCCAGCTCGCCGACCGTCTCGGCGACGACGCGTTGTGCGCGGTGGTCGGCTACCCTAACTTCTTCGGCGCGGTGGAAAATCTGGAGCCGCTGCGGGCCGCGTGCGAGCGCGCGGGAGCGCAGCTGATCTCGGTGACCACGGAGCCGCTCGCCCTGGGCCTCCTCAAGCCGCCCGGGGAGTTCGGCGTCCCCATCGCGGTGGGCGAGGGGCAGAGCCTGGGCGTTCCGATGGCGTTCGGCGGCCCGGGCTTCGGCTTCTTCGCGACACAAAAAAAATTTATCCGCAGTCTGCCGGGACGGCTCGTCGGCGAGACCGTCGACGTCGAGGGACGGCGGGGCTTTGTGCTGACTCTCGCCACCCGCGAGCAGCACATCCGCCGGGAAAAGGCCACCTCCAACATCTGCACGAGCCAGACGCTGTGCGCGCTCGCCGCCACGGTCTACCTGTCGTTGCTCGGCCGGAGCGGCCTACGCCGGCTCGCCGAGATCAATCTCAGCCGGGCGCACCGGGCGGAAGCCCTGCTCGCGGCGAGGGCCGGCCTGCGGCGGCGATTCAGCGCGCCTTTTTTCAACGAGTTCGTCGTCCAGTCGAGGGACCCGGAGGCGCTGATGCGCCGCTGCGCCGAGCACAAGATCGTGCCCGGCATCCCGCTCGGTCGATGGTATCCCGAGCTGGCCGACGCGGTGCTCGTCTGCGTGACGGAAATGAACGAGGGAGAGGAGATCGAGAAGCTTGCCACCATCGCCGCCGCCTGAAGCGCCGGGACGCGACCGCCAGCCGCTCATCTTCGAAACCGGGTCTCCGGGCCGCAGCGCTTTTTCGTGGCCCGAGGAGCCTTCGCTTGCAGCCGAAGTGCTGCCCGCCGGCCTGGTGCGTGCGGACATCCCGGGTTTCCCGGAAATGGGAGAGCTCGAGGTGCTGCGCCACTTCACGCGGCTGTCGCAGCGCAACTTCGGCATCGAGACGAACTTCTATCCGCTCGGCTCGTGCACCATGAAATACAATCCCAAGGTGAACGAGGCGGCGGCGCGGCTGCCGGGCTTCGCGCTGGCGCACCCGCTCGCGCCCGCGGCGCTGGTCCAGGGGGCGATGGAGCTGCTCTACGAGCTGGAGCGCGCGCTTGCGGAAATCGGCGGCATGGACGCGGTGAGCCTGCAGCCCTCCGCCGGAGCGCAGGGGGAGCTCACGGGCCTGATGGTGATCCGGGCGTATCTCAAGGAAAGGGGCGATCCCCGGCGCAAGGTGATCGTGCCGGATACCGCGCACGGCACCAATCCCGCCAGCTCGACGCTCTGCGGCTACGAGGTCGTCCAGATTCCGTCGAACGAGGAGGGCGTGATCGACGCGCCGGCGGTCGAGAAGGCGATGAGCGAGGATGTCGCGGCGCTGATGGTCACCAACCCCAATACGCTCGGGCTCTTCGAGAAGCACATCGAAGCGGCCGCGGCGGCGGTGCATGCGCGCGGCGGCCTCGTCTATCTCGACGGCGCCAACCTGAACGCGCTCATGGGCATCGCGAAACCGGGGGACATGGGCGTCGACGTTCTGCACATGAACCTGCACAAGACCTTCGCCACGCCCCACGGCGGCGGCGGCCCGGGAGCCGGCCCGGTCGCGGTGAAGCGTTTTCTCGCCGACTACCTGCCGGTGCCGCGGGTCGAAAAGCAGGACGGCATGTTCCGCTGGGTCGAGGACTGTCCGAAGTCGATCGGGAGGGTGCGCTCGTTCTTCGGCAACTTCGGCGTGCTTGTGCGCGCCTACGCGTACATTCTCGCGCTGGGAGCCGACGGGCTCGAAGAGGCGAGCCGCATGGCGCTGCTCAACGCCAACTACGTCCGCAAGAAGCTGGAAGGCCATTACAGCCTGGCCTACGAGCAGCCCTGCATGCACGAATGCGTCTTCACCGACCGCCTCCAGCATCGCCACGGCGTGACCACGCTCGATATCGCCAAGCGGCTGCTCGACTACGGGTTTCACCCGCCCACGATCTACTTTCCGCTGGTCGTTTCCGGGGCGCTGATGATCGAGCCCACGGAAACCGAAACGCCGGAGACGCTGGACGCCTTCGTCGCCGCCATGATCGCGATCGCGGAGGAGGCGAAGAACACCCCGGAGGTGGTGAAGAACGCGCCGCACACGACGCCCGTGCGCAGGCTCGACGAGGCGCGGGCCGCGAGAAGGCCGATCCTGCGGTGGGAGCCGCCCCGGCAAGGGGGCGGCGAGAACGCCGGTTGAGCTTCAGCGCCCCTGGGGCGCGAAGCGGTAGTTCAGGCGCCGATTGTCGAGGTATTCGAAGCTCGCCACGATGTCGAGCCGGGGCTTGTCGATCCACGGCGGAATCGGCTTGAACGGGGCCGCGGCCTTCACGGCGCGCAACGCTTCCTCGTCGAGCAGGTGCGACCCCGAGGAGCGGATGATCCGGGCGCTCTCCAGCTCGCCGTTCCCGAGCACCGAAAATTCCAGCAGGAGCTTTCCCTGAAGCCCGTAGCGCAGCGCCGGCTCGGGATATTGCCAGACAAGCTCGATCGCCCGCTTGATGCTTCCGAAATAGGTGATGTATTGCGGGTCCTTCGTGTCCAGCTGGACGGGACCTTCGCCTCGTCCCGTTCCCCGCCTGGCAGACCACGAAAGCGGCGGCAGAAGCTCCTTCAGCGCCGGAAGCGGTCGCTCGGTGATCTCGATTTTCTCATCCGGCTGCAGCCTGCGTGCAGGGGGCGGCTCTTCGGGCCGGCGATCGTGCGCACCGGAAGATTCCGCCGCGGGGGGCCTCTCCTCGAGCATGGGCGAGCTGCGCCGGGCGATGATCGCCGGGGCTTTCGAGGGACGGGTCGGGGCCGGAGCCGCGCGAGCAGCGGGAGCCCCCGAGGACTTCGGGGCCCTGGCCGCCGGCGGTGGCGCGGATGCCGGAGAGAGCAGCGAAACCGTGATCGGTGCCGCGGGAGCGGGAAGCGGCCGCGGCGCGGGGAAGAGGAGCAGAGCCAGAGCGTGCAGCAGGAGCGATGCCGCTAGAAAGCGCGTGAAGGAGAGGGCGCTCGACCGGTCCACGCGTCCATGTTACTGCAGGGCAACGCGGCGATCAAACCTCGGTTTGCAAAGGCTTGCCGCGACGACTAGAATCCTCGGAACGGAGGGGCGATGTTCGGATTGGGATTCGGCGAGCTTCTGGTTATCCTTCTGATCGTGCTGGTGCTGTTCAGCCGGCGCCTTCCCGATCTCGGCGAAAGCCTCGGAAAGGGAATCCGCAAGTTCCGCAAGTCGATCCGCGAGCCGGACGAGATCGACGTCACGCCCAAGGAAAAGGCGGACGGGGACGACAGCGGCGGCAAGACGCCGCCGGGCTAGGACTCGCCCTCGGCGCCGATGACCTCGAAGCTGAAGCTGGCGATCTCCTTCGAGGGCTTGAGAAAAACGATCGCGAAGGGGACCGAGTCCCCGGGCGGGATCTCGAACGTCTTCAAAGGCTTCAGCCGCTGCAGGTCCTGGATGTCCTGTGCAGTCATGCCGCGGATGATCTTGCGCGAGATCGCGTTTCCGACCCACATCGACTGCTGCTCGATCTCCTTGCCTTCCCGATCGTAGACGCGGCCGCCGACGCGCATGGCACGAATCACCACCGGATTGTAATTCACGGCCATGCCGCTGATCACGAAAACGTCCCGGTTGCCCTGGATGGTCTGATAGTCGGCCCGGATCGAGCGGATCTCCACGCCGTTTTTCAGATGATGGTTGCGAACCAGCGCCGGCCCGAGCAAAGGAATCTTCTTGAGCGCCGATTCGGCGGCGGCGGGGTAGCTCCGGTGGTAGGCCGCGAGAAAGGCGAACAGGATGACGAGAAGCGCGAAGAGCGTCCAATAAGGACCCGTGGACGCCTGCTGCTCGTCCGGTCGCTCGTGCAGAGGAGGGATCGGAGCGTACCTCACGTCTTCGGCCGGCGCAGCGGGGGCGGGCTCGGGTTTTCTGACGCCGCCTTCGCGTTCGCCGGCGATGGTGAACGGAGTTTCCGGACGGGTGTCGACGTCGGGAAGCGACCACTGTTCGTCCCCAGCGGGGCCGGCGGGCGAAGAGGCTCGGGGCGGCTGCTCGGGGCGAGCCCGCTCGCGCGCGACCGGGCCGGGTGGAGGCGCCTCGCTCTTGCTCTCCTTCGGCGGAAAGGCGAAGCTCAGCTCGTGATCCTCGGGCTCGGCCGGTGGCTGCGGGATTTCGGGCAGCGACGGCTGTTGCGGCTCTCCCTTTTCCAGCTCGGCCGCCTCCAGCTCAAAGGTATGCTTGCAGCGCGAGCAGCGGAAAGCCGGCTTCGTCCCCTTCACGACGTCGTCGGATACCTTGTAGGTGGTCCTGCAGCTGGGGCAGCGCACGATCATAATCGCTCTCCGGCGGTCGGCGGGACGCGAATCGACACGAAACCGGCTTCATTGTATTGGAATTCGCGAAGATTTCAACGTTTTGCTATTAGGTTGTTTTCCGTTTCGTTGAATAAATGCCGCGAGCGCGCCGTCTAATGAGCAAGGCGATCGTGCAGTCGAGCGACCCGGAGCTGGTCCGAAGGTGTCAGGACGGTGATGTCGACGCCTTCCAGGAGCTTGTGTCCCGGTACCACCAGAAGGTCTATATGGTGATTTTCGGCCTCTTGAGAAACCGCGACGACGCGCTCGAGGTGGCGCAGGAGACCTTCTTCCGCGCGTACCGCAAGATCGGGGATTTTCACGGCGGCTCGACCTTCTACACGTGGCTTTATCGTATCGCGGTCAACCTGGCGATCGACTCGCAACGACGGCAGAAGCGCAATCCGGTCGACTTCCGCGAGTCGATGGACGGGGTTTTCGAGGAGCAGAGGGATTTCGCCCGGGACCCGTTTGCCGACGTCCACGACCGGGAGCTGCGGGAGGGGCTGATCGCCGCGATCAATGATTTGACTCCAGAGCACAAAGCCGTCATTGTGCTGAGAACCATCGAAGGGATGTCCTACAAGGACATCGGGGAAGTTCTGGGCTGCTCCGAGGGCACCGTGATGAGCCGCCTGCACTACGCCCGCAAGAAGCTGCAGGAGAAGCTGGGCGGGTTCCTATGACGGCGTGCGAGAACACCAGGGAGCTGCTCGGAGCGTGGCTGGACGGCGAGATCGGAGGCGCGCAGGGCGAATCGGTGCGTGCGCACCTGGAAGAGTGCGTGGCGTGCCAGGCGGAGCGGCGGCGGCTGGAAAGGCTGAACGCATCGCTCCGGAGCGTGCTCCGCGATCGGGCGCCGCGCCCCGCGTTCGACCCCTTCTGGCGCGCGGTTGCGGGCAGGATCGCGGAGCGGCGCTCCCGGCGCGAGCGGGTCGTGGAAAGCTTGCGTGACGCGCTCGCGTCGCCGCGGCTGGTCTGGGCGGTCCCGGCGCTGATCGCGGTGCTGATCGGGGTCGTCTCCCTGGAGCCGTTGCTTTCGAGCTGGAGAGCCGGTTCCCGCGGCAACTTCACCGTCGTGGAATCGATCAACGCCCACGGGCGCAGCGTCGGCCTGTTCCGCGAGGACGAAACGAAAACCACGGTCATTTGGCTGTACCAGAACCAGGAAGACGACGATGAAGCTCCCGTGGAAAACAGCGACGCGAGCCCTGCTTTTTAGCACGCTCCTCGGCGCGGGCGCGCCGGCGCTCGGCGCGGAGAGCGCCGCGCCCGCGGTCGAGATCAAGATCGGAACGATCCTCGCGAGCAATCAGAGCGACGAGTTCGACGGGCGCCTGGCCCCGCTCGAAAAGCAGCTCAAGGTGATGAAATACCGCTCTTACCGGCTCGTCGGGGAGGAGGCACAGAACGTGCCGTGGAAAGGAAAGGCGGTTTTCGAGATTCCGGGAGGCCGCGCCCTGACCGTGACCCCGGAGGCTTTTCGCAACCGTCAGATCGCTCTCAAGGTGAGCCTGACGGAAGGGCAGAAGCGGCTGCTCGATACCACGGTCCGGCTGCAAAACAAAGGGAACTTCCTGCTCGGAGGGCCGCCGCACGAGGGCGGCGCTCTGGTGATCTCGATCTGGGCCACGGTGCCCTGACCGCGGCCCGGACGGTCTTCAGATCGCGAACTTCAGATTGCCGACCGCCATCCGGTCGCGCCAGCCCACCCAGAGATTGGTGCTCAGGTATTTGTCGCCGAAGTCGGGGAAGATCGTCACGATCGTGCCGGACTCCAGCCGGCGCGCGAGCTTGAGCGCGGCGAACATCGCCGCACCGGAAGATTGCCCCACGAGCACGCCTTCCTCCTGGCTCAGGCGGTAGACCATTGCGTAGGCGTCTTCCGTTGAGACGGGGAATTTGTCGTCGAGCTCTTCTTCGTGGTAGATCGCGGGCACGATCGAGCTCGCCATGTGCTTCAGGCCTTCGAGCCCGTGAAGCGCGTCGTCCGGCTCGACGGCGATGACACGGATCGACGGGTCGACCTCCTTGAGATAGCGGCCCACGCCCATGATCGTTCCCCCGGTGCCGATCCCGGCGACGAAGTGGGTGATCCGGCCGCGCGTTTGTCGGTAAATCTCCGGTCCAGTGGTCTCGTAGTGCGCCTGCGGGTTCATCGGGTTCGAGTACTGGTCGGGCTTGAAGTAGCGCGCCGGATTCTGCTCGAAGATCTTGCGGCACAGGCGGATGGCGCCGTCGGAGCCCTCGAGCGGATCGCTGAAAGTGACCTTGGCGCCGTAAGCGTGCAGGATGTGCTTGCGTTCGACGCTCACGTTGCCGGGAACGACCAGCTCCACGGGATAGCCGAGGACACAGCCGATCATCGCCAGAGCGATGCCGGTGTTGCCCGAGGTGGAATCCAGGATCGTTTTTCCACGCGTCAGCTTCCCGCTTCGAATCCCTTCCTGCACCATGCGCAGCGCGGCCCGGTCCTTGACCGAGCCGCCGGGGTTGAAGCCTTCCAGCTTGGCGAAGATGCGCACCCCGGAGGGCAATCCTTCGGTGATCCTGCGGATCTCGAGCAACGGTGTGTTGCCGATCAGCTCGAGGACCGATTCGACCTTTCTGAGCTCCCGCCTCTCCTCCGGGACGGGGCGCAGCACGGGACTGATCGATGCCATGCCTCCGCTCCGGCTCAGCGGCCGCCCGCGATGGCGGGGACGATGGAGATGCTGTCCCCTTCCTTGAGAGAGGTCTCGAGGTTTTGCAGGAAACGGATGTCGTCGCCGTTGACGTAGACGTTCACGAAGCGCCGGATCTTCCCGTTCTCGTCGCAGATCCGCTCCTTGATTCCCGGAAACTTCCTTTCCAGGTCCTCGACGATCGCCTTGACCGTGCTCCCCTGAGCATCGACCTCGTCCGCGCCGTGCGTGAATTTGCGAAGCGGCGTGGGCACGCGGACTCTAACTGCCATAAAATCAAACCTCCTTGACCAGTTTAAATCAGAACATCTTTCACTTCCACCGACCGGCGCCTCGAGCCCCGCCTTACAGTTGCGGGCGCAGCCCTCCGCAGGCGCTGCAGCTCTGGTCCCTCCGAACCTCCACGGCGTGGAACTTCATCGCCCTGGCGTCGAAGGTGAGCAAGCGGTCGGTGAGCAGGCCCTCCTCGATCCCGGCGAGCACCTTGATGGCTTCGGCTGCCTGGATCGAGCCGATGGTTCCGGCCACCGCCCCCAGGATTCCGGCCTGCTGACACCCCGGAATCTCGGCCGGCGGAGGAGGCTCCCGGAAGACACAGCGGTAGCAGGCGCTCTTTCCCGGAATGACCGTCATGGTCTGGCCCTGGAGCCGCACGATTCCCGCGTGCGAGAACGGTTTTCCCAGGGCAACCGCCTGATCGTTGACCAGGAACTTGGTGGCGAAGTTGTCGCTTCCGTCGACGATGAAGTCGTAGCCGGCGAAGATCTCCGCGGCATTGTCGGCCTCGAGACGCAGGGGATAAGTCTCCACCGCGACTTCTGGATTGAGCTGCCGGAGGCGCTCCCGTGCGGACTCGACCTTGGGCCGGCCGATGTCCGCCGTCGAGTGGAGAATCTGCCGCTGGAGGTTCGACAGCTCGACGCGGTCGCTGTCGACCAGCCCGAGCCCTCCGATGCCGGCTGCGGCGAGGTAGAGCGCGGCCGGGGAGCCGAGGCCCCCTGCGCCGACCACGAGCACGCGGGCTCGGCGCAGGCGGATTTGCGCCGCGCCCCCGAGATCCGGAATCATGATCTGGCGGCTGTAGCGTTCGATCTGCTCGGCGGTCAGGCTCATCGCCGTCTCGTACCAAAAAAAAACCTCTTCCATCGCAAAGATAAGAAGAGGTCGACCCTCACCTTATCTTTCTCCCGTTGCCGGGAGCGGGAATTAGCACCAGCGTTCCCTCTTCAGGAACCGGTTGCTGTGGCTTCGAAGGGCCGATCCCTCCACCACTCTGGATAAGGTGCCCAGACAATCGGGTAAGCTAGCCCAGGGCCCTCGCCGTGTCAACAGCCGCACGGCCGAGGCATCATGGCGGAACGGCGAAAATCTCTTGTTTTTCACCCGGTTTTAATATTTAAAGGGAAGCCAGCGGCAACCAGGCTTCCACTAATAAAGAGTATCCGGTTTTTGATTGTTGGCGAAGCGCCGCGTGGCGGCAGACCTGGGCCGAGCAGACCCGGAGGAGAACGATGGGGATCACGCAGGAGATAGCCGATTTCGTCGCCAGGACCAGGTACCGCGATCTCCCTGCGGAGGTCATCCGACTGGCGGAAGGCTTCATCCTGGACGGTCTGGGTGTGGCGCTGGCGGGTTCCACGGAAAAGGGGGCGCGCATCATCCAGGCGTACGTCCGCGAGATGGGCGGAAGAGAGGAGGCGAGCATCCTGGGGCACGGCTGGAAAGCTCCGGCCCCGATGGCCGCGCTGGTAAACGGTGTGGCGGGCCATGCGATGGATTACGACGACACCCAGCTCTCGACGTCCAGAGAAGCGGTTTACGGCCTGCTCACCCACCCGACGACGCCCGTTCTGGCGGCGGCCCTTGCGCTGGCCGAGCGGGAAAAGGCGGGAGGGCGGGACCTCCTGCTGGCATACGTTCTGGGAGTCGAGGTCGAGTGCCGGATCGCCGACGCGATCAACCCGCGCCACTATCAGTCGGGGTTTCACTCGACGGCGACCATCGGGGGCCTCGGGGCCGCGGCGGCGTGCGCCAGGATCCTCGGCTTGGGACCGGAGGCGCTCGCCCGGACTCTGGGAATCGCGGCGAGCATGGCCGGGGGGTTGCGGGAAAATTTCGGCACGATGACCAAGCCGCTCCATGCCGGACGCGCGGCCGAAAACGGCGCCATGGCGGCGCTGCTGGCACGCGCCGGCCACACCGCGGCGCCGAACATCCTCGAGGCTCCCAGGGGATTCTACAATGCCATGGCGGGCGGCTACGACGCCGCCAAGATCTCGGGAAGGCTCGGTCGTCCCTACTTCCTGGTCGAGCCGGGGATCTCGATCAAGCCCTATCCGTCGGGCTCGCTCTCGCACCCGGCCCAGGATCTGATCCTCGATCTCGTCAAGAAGCACGACCTTCGTCCCGAGGATATCGCTTCGATCGAGGTGGGAACCAACTCGAACGTTCCGAACGCGCTCATTTACCCGATGCCGAAGACCGCGCTCGAGGGGAAGTTCAGCATCCCGTTTTGCATGGCGATCGGGGTGCTGGAGCGCAAGGCCGGAATCGCGCAGTTCAGGGACGCCAAGGTCCGGAACCCGAAAGTCGTCGATCTCATGCGGCGGGTGAAACTCTATGTCGACGAGGAGCTGGAAGCGCTCGGCTACGATCAGGTTCGCTCGCGGGTGCGGGTTCATCTGAAGGACGGCACCGTCATCGAGGGCCGATACGATGTCGCCCGCGGACATCCCGAAAAACCGATGACATGGGAGGAGTTGTGCGAGAAGTTCCGCGACTGCGCGCGCCTGGTGCTGCCGAAGCCTCGCATCGATGAGGCGATCGACGCGGTCACGCGGCTGAAGTCCGGGGGCCCGATCGATCCGCTCCTGCGCGCCGTCGCCGGAGGGCGCGAGCGGCCCAGAGCACGGCCGGCGCAGAGGAGAGCTCAGGCATGGAGACCTGTTCGCAGCAGATAGCCCGTTTCGTCTCCTCGCTCGAGCTGGGCGCGGTTCCGCCTGAGGTTACGGCCAAGGCGAAGCTCGTTTTCCTCGACACGCTCGGCGTTGCACTGGCCTCGTCGACGATGGACTTCGGGAGAATGGTCTGCGGGGTCGCCGAGCGATTGGGCGGGGCGCCGCACAGTACCGTGATCGGGTCGCGGATCCGGGCGGCGGCGCCCAACGCCGTGCTGGCAAACGGGACTCTCGCCCATGGGCTGGACTACGACGACACGCTGGAGGAAGCGATCGTCCACACGGGATGCTGCGCGGTGACGACGGCTCTGGCGGTGGGCGAGGAAGTGGACGCCAGCGGTGCCGCCGTGCTGGAAGCGGCGATCGCCGCGACGGAGGTGCTCTGCAAGGTCGGTCTGGTAGCGCCGGGGAGGTTCCATGCGCGCGGCTTTCATCCGACGGCGGTCTGTTCCACCTTCGGCGCGGCCGCTGCGGCGGGGAAGCTCTACCGCCTCTCGGAGCCGCAATGGGTCGATGCCCTCGGGCTGTGCGGGAGCCAGAGCTCGGGCATCATCGAGTATCTCGCCGACGGGACCTGGACCAA
The DNA here is from genome assembly GCA_035574315.1 of Candidatus Zixiibacteriota bacterium. NCBI lineage: Bacteria > Pseudomonadati > Candidatus Zixiibacteriota > Candidatus Zixiibacteriota bacterium. The sequence continues at coordinate 102,112 of DATLYW010000037.1, read as the reverse complement.
GCGCCTCCACCCGGGCTGGTCGGCCCACGCGGGCGTGATCGCGACCTGGCTCGCGGCTCAGGGTTTTCGCGGACCGGCGACGGTCTTCGAGGGCCGCCACGGCTTCTATCGCTGCTTCGGGGGTCCGGACGACTATGATTTTCGAGGGCTGGCGGAGCTCGGCCGGGCCTGGGAAACCCCGCGGCTGACGTTCAAGTCGTATCCCTGCGGCTCGATATCCCATCCCTACATGGATTGCGCTCTGAGGCTCCGGCAGAAGCACGGTCTCGTCCCGGCACGCATCGCGGAGATCGTCTGCCGGACGGCCGAAGGGCCGGTGCACCGGCTCTGGGAACCGCTGGAAAGCAAGCGGCGGCCGGCGACCTCCTACGGCGCCAAGTTCAGTCTGCCGTACAGCATCGCCGCGATCCTGGTGCGTGGAAGAGCCGGCCTGGAAGAATTCTCCGAAGCGGCGATCCGCGATCCGCAAATTCTCGCGCTCGCGGCAAAGGTCCGCTACGAGCTGGACCCGTCGATCGACTACCCCCGCCACTTCTCGGGCCACGTGCGGGTCGTGCTCGACGACGGGACGGTCCTCGAGGAAAACCAGCCGCACCCGCGGGGCGGACCCGAGTGGCCGCTGCCGCCGGAAGAGCTGCAGGAGAAGTTCCGCGCGAACGCTCGCCTCGCCCTGCCGGAATCGAGGGCGGAACGAATCATCGCCGCCGTCTCTTCGCTGGAGGAGCTTTCGTCGATCCGGGAGCTGACGGAGCTGCTGCGGGCGGGGTGAGACGGGGCGGGCGGGGCGCTTGCGTCATCGAAGCCTGTCGGCTATGGAGGATTGGGCTCAGGGGATCCATGCTCACAGGAAGGAGGTAAGAATCCATGATGAGGCTCGTTGCCGCGCTGGCGGCCGTTTGGTGTCTCGGCGGCGTGTCGGTCGCTTTCGCCCAGGATGCCGCGCTCGTCCAGGCCGCGAAAAAAGAGGGCAAGGTCGTCTGGTACACCTCTCTGGCGATCCCTTCCTCGACCGCGATCGCGCACGCGTTCCGCACGAAATACCCGGGCGTCGACGTCGAGGTCCATCGCACGGGGTCGCAGCGCGTGCTGCAGAGGGTGATGCAGGAGGCCGGAGCGGGCATCAAGAACGCCGACATCATCCATACGTCCGACGCCGGCCATTTCGTGCTGCTCAAGGAAAAGGGAATGCTGCTCAAGTACACGCCGCGCGGGGTAGAGCCTTTTCCCTCCGGATTCAAGGACAAGGACGGCTATTACTTCGGAATGAGGGCGACGCTCTCGGTGATCGCGCACAACCCGAAGGTCGTGCCCGAAAAAGACGCGCCGAAGACCTGGAAAGACCTGCTCAACTCGAAATGGAAGGGCAGGATGGTGAGCGCCCATCCCGGGTACAGCGGGATCATCATGACGCACGTGCTCGCTCTGGTGAACCTCTACGGCTGGGACTACTTTCGCGATCTGGCGAAAAACAGCCTGCACCTGGTGCAGTCGGCCAACGATCCCGCCGGCGTGGTGGCGTCGGGGGAGCGCCCGATCGGCGTGAACGGGGCGGAGTACTTCTATTACAAGACGCTCAAGCAGGGAAATCCGATCAAGATCGTCTACCCGGCGGAGGGAGTCCCGCTCGTGGTCTCCCCGGTGGCCGTCGCCAAGGACGCTCCGCACCCCAACGCCGCAAAGCTCTTCATGGAGTTCATCTTCGCCCGCGAATCGCAACAGCTGCTCGCCGATCGTGAGGGGCTGTACACCGGTCATCCGGCCGTCACCTATCCGCCGGACAAGCCGAAACTGAAGGACCTCAAGCTCCTGAACGCGGATCCCGACGAGCTCGAGAAGAGAAACGCCGAGATCAAGAAGCGGTTCACGCAGTTTTTCGGCGCGTAAGAGGCTGACCGATGTCGATCGCCGGTACGGAAACGATCGGCCGGGCACGGGCCGCCGTGCGGCTCGGGCTCGCGACGCGCGACGCGACGCTGCCCGTGTGGGCCGGCGTCGCGTTGCTGCTCGTCTTTCTCATGGTGCTCCCGCTCGCTTCGCTGGTGAGCACGAGCCTGGTGGACGAGACCGGGATCACGCTCCGCAAGTACGTCGAGGTCTTTACCAACGCCGCGTTCCTCAAGGCGATCTGGAACACGATCGTCGTCTCGTTCTGGGTCGGGATCATCGCGGTGGCCGCCGGCGGGTCGATGGCGTGGCTGGTGACGCGCACCGACCTTCCGCTGAAGCGGTGCGTGCGCGCCCTGGTCATGGCGTCGTTCGTTACGCCGCCGTTCCTGGGCGCGTTCGCGTGGACGCTGCTGGCCGGGCCGAACGCGGGAGCGCTCAACAAGCTCTACCGTGCACTCACGGGAAGCGACGGCTTTCTCTTCAATATCTTCACCCTCGAAGGGCTCATCTTCGTGATGGCCCTTTACAGCTTCCCTTACGTTTTTTCCATGATCGCCAACGTCTGCGAGCTGATCTCCTCGGACCTCGAGGACGCGGCGGTGATCCTGGGCGCGAGCAAGGTGCGGACGGCGTGCACGATCACTCTGCCGCTGGCGCTGCCGGCGCTGCTCGGCGGCTTCATCGTCGCCTTTCTCCACTCCCTGTCGCTGTTCGGCGCGCCGGCGATCCTCGGGCTGCCCGCCGGCATTCACACGATCACCACCCAGATCTGGACGTTCTTCCAGTATCCGCCGCGGCTCGACCTGGCGGCGGCCTTTTCGGTGCCGCTCCTGCTGGCCACGATGGCTCTGATCGCGCTGCAGAAGAAGATCCTCGGGCGGCGCGGCTTCAGCACAGTGGGCGGCAAGGGTGGGCAGCGGCGGCTGGTGCGGCTGGGATGGGCGCGCGTCCCGGCCTTTTTGCTGGTTGGGGGCGTCCTCTCGTTGTCGATTTTCCTGCCCTACTGGATCCTGCTCAAGGCGGCGTTCTCGAAAGCCTGGGCGGTGCCGCTCGACTGGGACAACTTCACGCTGAACAACTTCAAGTTCGTCCTTTTCCAGTACACCGACACGCAGCGGGCGATCTTCAACACCTTCAAGCTCGGCGTCCTCACCGCCACGGCGGGAACGCTGCTGGCGACGCTGGTCGCCTACATCACCAACCGCAACATCCTGCGGGGCGCCCGCTTCCTGTCGTTCTTCGCTCTGGCGCCGCTGGTCATCCCCGGGATCGTGCTCGCCGTCGCGCTGTTCATCGTCTACACGCGGCCGCCGATCGTCCTCTACGGCACGGTGTGGATCCTCTTCGTCGCCTATCTCACCAAGGAGATGCCGATCGGCTTTTCCCAGGCGGAGTCGACCTTCAAGAGCATCCACCCGGAGCTCGAGGACGCCAGCCGCATCATCGGCGCGAACCGGCTGACGTCGCTCAAGGACGTGACCGCGCCGCTGGCGCGCTCGGGCCTGATCGCCGCCTGGTGCTTCATTTTCATCGGCGTGATCCGCGAGCTCAGCGCGTCGATCCTCCTGTTCTCGCCGGCGTCCAAGGTCGTGTCGGTGGTGATCTTCGACCTCAAGGAAGAGGGGCTCGTGGGCGCGATCTCGGTCCTCGGTATTTTTCTCCTGCTGGTCTCCTTCGCCGTCATCCTGGCGGTGCATTGGGCGGCGGGCCGCGATCTGGCGGGCGGCCGCGAGTGACGCCGTGGCGACTGTAACGCTGACCGGACTGACGAAGAGGTTCGCGGAAACCGCCGCGGTCGAGGATCTGCACCTCGAGATCGCCGACGGCGAGTTCGTGTCGTTGCTCGGCCCGTCGGGCTGCGGCAAATCGACGACGCTGCGCCTGATCGCCGGCTTTCTCCAGCCGGACGCCGGCGAGATCCGCGTCGGCGGCGGGCTGGTCTCTTCGCCTTCGGTCCTGGTGCCTCCCGAGCGCCGGTCGATGTCGATGATCTTCCAGAGCTACGCGGTCTGGCCGCACATGACCGTCGCGCAGAACGTCGCTTACGGGCTGAAGTTCAAGAAGCTCTCGCGCCGGGAGATGGACCGCAGGGTGGAACGTTTCCTGAAGCTGGTGCGGCTCGAGAGCTTGAAGGACCGCTACCCGGCGGAGCTCTCGGGCGGCCAGCAGCAGCGTGTGGCGCTCGCCCGAGCCCTGGTCGTCGAGCCGCAGATCCTGCTGATGGACGAGCCGCTCAGCAACCTCGACGCGAACCTGCGCGAGGAGATGCGCTTCGAGATCCGCCGGCTGCACGAGGAGGTGCGCATCACGACCGTGTACGTCACCCACGACCAGGCCGAGGCGATGGCGACCTCGGACCGCATCGCCGTGCTGAACGCCGGCAGGATCATCCAGGTAGGGGCCCCGACCGAGATCTTCGACCGGCCGAAGACGCGTTTCGTTGCCGAGTTCGTGGGCAAGACCAACATCCTGAGCGGGCGCTTCGAGGGAGCCGACACGCTCCTTCTCGGCAACGGCGGGCGCGTCCGCGTCGCGGGAAACGGCGGGCCGAGCGGCGGCGAGGGCATCGTCTGCCTGCGCCCCCACAACATCGTGCTGGCAGCCGGGGAATCGGAAGCCCGGCAGCTGGAGGACCGCGGCTATAACGTCTTTTCCGGGGTGATCCGGCGGTCGATCTACTTCGGCGATGCCATCGACTACACGATCGAGCTGCCCTCTTCCCCGGTGGCGTTGCGGGTGCTCGCGCCGCCGTCCCAGCGCTACGCCCTGAATCAACCGATCTATGCGGCCGCCCGCCCGGAGCACTGCGTCGTCCTCAAGGAACGGTAGGATAGCGGCCGCGGCGCTGCTGCTGGCATGCGCGCTGCTCGGGTGCGGCGGCGATCCGTACGGCTCGATCCGCAACCTCCGCTCGGCGGGACGGACGGTAGTCTGCTTCGGCGACAGCCTGACCGAAGGCGTCGGCGCCGAAGCGGGCCGGGACTATCCGTCGGAGCTGGGGCGCCTGCTGGGCATGGCGGTGGTGAACACCGGCCGGCGCGGGGACACCTCGGGAGAAGCCCTGGCGCGCGTGGAGCAGGACGTTTTCGAGCATGACCCGCGGGTGGTCGTAGTGCTCCTCGGGGGAAACGATTTCCTGCGAAAGGTGCCGCTCGCGGAAACGAAGAAAAATCTCGCCGCAATCGTCGCCCGGGTCCAGGAGCGGGGCGCGATGGTGGTTGTCGCGGGCATCCGCCTCGGCCTGTTCGCGGACGAGTACGCGGATCTCTTCGAAGAGGTGGCGGAAAAGCTCGGGGCGCTCTATGTGCCCGACGTCATGAGCGGCATCCTTTCCGATCCCGCGCTCCGCTCCGACCGCATTCATCCGAACGCGGAGGGCTACCGCCTCATCGCCGGACGGATCGCGGAAAAGCTCAAGCCCCTCCTCGAGCGTGCCGATCGATTGCGCCGGGGCGGGTGAGGTAGTGGACCGCGGCGCCGACGAGGGCGATGCCGATCCAGGCGGCGACGCCGCTGACGAGCTTGGGATCGGTCTCGCCGAAGAGCCACCCGAGATCGTCACGGCGGTAGTCGCCGAAGACACGGATGATCTTGAGACCGAAGACCCACCCGGCGTGGAGGCCGATCGACAGGTAGAGCGCGCCGCTCCGCAGAAAGGCGTAGCTCAGGACCAGGCCGATCAGGAACAGCCCGACGGCTCCCGGCAACAGCTCCGCGGGATCGAGAAACGGGGAAAAAGTGTAGGCCAGGTGCCGGAAGCCCGCCCACGGGTCGGGACGATCGAGAAAATAGCGCTCGCCGGGCTTCACGAAATGAATCAGGGCGTAGAAAAGATTGGCCAGCACGAAGGCGCGCGCGGTTTTTCCGGACGCCAGAAGCCCCTTGAACAGGATGCCGCGAAAGAAGACCTCCTCGAGCGACCCTGCGAAGAAACCCGAGGCAAGCGCGTCGGCGACGCGGCGAACGGACTCGCCGGGCGCCAGGCGGAAGAAAGGGGTGAAGATACCGAAGGCAACGAGCCCCGCAACCAGCACCGCCACGGAGCCGGTGGCGAGCGACCAGCCGGTCGCGATCTCGGCCGCGGCCCCGGGCCGGCGTTCCAGTCCAATCCCCGCGAGGCCGCCGACGCGGAGAAATTTCCGCCCGGCGACGAACAGGACGAAACCGGAGACCATGAAGGTGCGGTTGAAGATGCGCGAGAAGGGATAGCGGTCGGCCGAATCGCGAAGAAACCAGTCGGCTCCCGCCGCCATCCACGGGCTGACGGCGCAGGTGAGCAGCAGCGCGAGGAGCATGTAGAGGACCAGCCGGTGATGCGCGTTCATTCCGAGTGCTCCGCGATTATGGTATAGCATGCCTCGCATGGGAAGCGAGATCGAAAAACCGCTCGCCGGCAAAACGGCCCTGGTCACCGGCGCCAGCCGGGGCATCGGCAAGGCGGTGGCGCTTGCCTTCGCCCGCGCCGGAGCCGCGGTCCTGATCTGTGCGCGGGGCGTGGAGGCGCTGCGGGCGGCGGAAGCGGAGCTTCGCGGCGCAGGCGCGACGGTGATCGCCGTCGGCGCCGACGTCGGCCGGGCGGAGGACGTCGACGAGCTGATGCGCGCAGCGCGCGAGCGTTTCGGCGGGCTCGACATCCTGGTCAACAACGCGAGCCTGCTCGGACCGCGCGTCGCGATCGTGGAGTACCCGCGGGCGGCGTGGGAAGAGGTGCTCCGGGTGAATCTTACGGGGCCGTTTCTGCTGATTCAGGAGGCCCTCAGGATCATGATTCCGCGCCGCAGCGGTTCGATCATCAACGTGTCCTCCGGCGTCGGACGCGTCGGCAAGCCCCGCTGGGGCGCTTACTGCGCCTCGAAGTTCGCGCTGGAAGGGTTGACGCAGATGGTCGCCGAGGAGGTTCGCGAATACGGCGTTCGTGTGAACTCGGTCAATCCGGGCCCGACACGAACCGCGATGCGCGCCGCGGCCTATCCCGAGGAGGATCCGTTGTCGCTCCCGGCGCCGGAGGAGATCGCCGGGGTCTTCGTCTATCTTGCCTCGGACGCCTCTGCCGCTGTGACCGGGCAGGCGCTCGAAGCGCGCGATTGGCGGAAAACGGGGATTTGACGGCCCGGAGTCGCCCGCGGTAAAAGCAGCGCAGCGAAAAGAAGCGCGGAGGTTCCCATGAAGTACTCGATCGGCGGGCAGCTTCCCGATCTGGAATTCGTCGACCACGACGGCCGGTCCGTCCGGCTGTCGGAGCTGGCCGGCAATTTCCCCCTGATTCTCTGCTTCTACCGCGGCTACTGGTGACCGAAGTGCCAGGTGCAGTTGCGCCGTTTAGTGGAGTTCCAGAGGGAGCTGGCGGTCAGCTACTGCAGGCTCGCCGTCGCCAGCGTGGACCCGCCCGAGGTCAGCGCGGCATTCCGGGCCGGGCTGGGAGCCGAGTTTCCGTTTCTGAGCGACCACGACCGTAAGATCGTTCGGTCGCTCGACATGACCGAGACGTCCAGGAGCCGCGGGGTAACGGCGATCCCCTATACCTTTTCGCTGCTGCCGGATCTCACGATCCACAACCTGTACTGCGGCTACTGGTACGTGGGCCGGCCGACGCTCGACGAGCTGCGAATCGACCTGAGAGAAATGATGAAAAAGGTCCGCAGCGACTTCGATCCTCAGCCCGGCTCGTCCTGAGAGCGCCGCTCGCTTGAAAGGGCGGTCGCGACCCGGTACAATTCGGGCGTGATCACCGCCGAAGAGATCAAGAATACGCTGGAAAAAGCCTTTCCGGTGTCGACCATCGAGCTGCAGGATCTCACCGGAGGGGGCGACCACTGGCAGCTCCTGATCGTGTCCCCGGCGTTCGAGGGCAAGGGATTGCTCGAGCAGCACCGGATGGTCAACGAGGCGCTCCGCGACCCGATGCAAGATCAGCGTATCCACGCGCTGACGCTCAAACTTTTTACGCCGTCCCAGTGGGAGAAGCTCGGCCGCTGAGGCGGCGTCGGGAGGAAATGATGGCGGATGACATCCTCAACCAGATCGACGAGAAGGTAAAGAAAAACAAGGTGATGCTTTACATGAAGGGATCGCCCGATTTCCCTCAGTGCGGCTTCTCCGCCCACACGGTCGAGATCCTTCGATCGTACGGCTATCCCTTCGCCACCGAGGACGTGCTGGCCGACCCGCGGATTCGCGAGGGAATCAAGCGCTACTCCAACTGGCCGACGATCCCGCAGGTTTTCATCGACGGGAAGTTCATCGGCGGCTGCGACATCCTGCACGAGCTGCACGAGCGAGGCGAGCTGGAATCGATGCTGAAGGCGGCGTTCGCAAAGGGCGAATAGCCGCGTCGGCCCGTCGCCCGGACGACCTCCCGGGGGAAACGAAGAAATGCGCGCCAAGCCCGCCGTTCTGGCGCCCGGGTTTCTCCTCCTGTGGCTCGCAGGCTGTGCCGCGATCGACCTTTTCCACCCCGCGCAAGCGAGCTTCCAGCAGGGAGTGGCTCTGTTCAACCGGGGGCAGTTCCGCGAAGCCATCCCTTATTTCGAGCAAGCCATTCATGACGATCCCAACTTCGCCCAGGCCTATCTGTACCTCGGGCGGTCGCACCTGAGCCTGCGTCAGTGGCGGGAAGCGCTTCATCCGCTGCGAACGGCCTACCAGCTTGCGCCCGGGGAGGCGAAGCAGGAGGTTTTCAATCTCCTGACCGACGTGTTGTTCGCCGCCGCCGTTGACGGCCTCGCTCCGGAACGACCGAGGTCTCCTTGAGCTGCGATCCCGCGGGCTTCCGGCCGCCAAGTACGCTGGCGGCGGGCCTTGCGCTCGTTGCGGCGCTGCTCGCGCCTTCGGGGAACACGGCCGCGCAGCTGGGAGAAATCTTCAAGGGTCTCGACGCTCCGCCGACGGCTCGCGGGGAAGCGAGAATCGGCGCGGGGCTGCGCGAGGCGCTCAAAATCGGCACCGAAAACGCGGTGCTGCAGACGGGCCGGACCGACGGTTTCTTCGCCAACCAAGCGATCAAGATCCTCCTCCCCGCTCAGCTCCGCGCGATCGAAACGCCGCTGCGATTCGTGGGCTATGGACCGCAGCTCGACGAATTCGTTTTGAGCATGAACCGGGCCGCAGAGAAGGCGGTGCCGTTCGCCAAGGAGATTTTCTGGGAGGCGATCGGCGAGATGACCTTCGAGGACGCCCGCTCGATCCTGCAGGGTTCCGACACCGCCGCCACCGACTACTTCAGGGCAAAGACCTCCAAAAAGCTCTACGCCGCGTTTCGTCCCACCGTCGAGCGGGCGATGAAGGAGACGAACGTCGTTCGCCGGTACGAGGATCTGCTCGCACGCTACAGAGAGATCCCGTTCACCGAAAGCATCAGTTTCGACATCAACCGCTATGTCACTGAAAAGACGATTGACGGGCTGTTTTACGTCGTGGCGCAGGAGGAGAGGAAAATCCGCACCGATCCGGCAGCGCGGGTCACCGGGCTTCTTAAGGAAGTGTTCGGCGGACGAAAATAGCGGACACTTCAGCCCTCGCGCTTCGAGACAGGGAAGCGGGAGCTAGCAAGCAGAAACTGCTAGCCGGCGAGCGGCCGTCAACCGGCCAGCGTCGCCATCAGCCGGCCGAAGCCGGCGATCCTTTCCTTCACGCGCGCGAGCCGCAGCGCGTGCCAGATGTAGGCCTGGCAGCTCGTCACCACGGGCTTTCCGATCTCCCGCTCCAGGAGATCGACGTCCGCGATCGTGGGCCAGCGAGGGCACGGCACGAAAACGCCGTCGGCCGCCGGCGCCTGCTCGTAGAGGCGCTTGGCGATCCGGTAGGCGGCATGGACCGGCATGTCGGTCAGGTCGGCGTTCTTGCGCACGCCGTAGCCTTCGATCTTGAGCACCTCGAAGCCGGAAGCCTCGAGAAACGCCTTCATTCTCAGGTTGAGCGTCTCCTCGTGCGGCGTGGCGACCACGACTTTGCGGATCCCGAGGGTGCGCAGGGCCTCCACCTCGCCGGTGATCCCGGGCGATACGGGCACGCCGAATTTCGCGGTGAGCTTCTGGCCCATCGCGGTGTCGCTGCCGTAGCCGAGCCTGGTAAAGAGCGGCGATCCGCCGATGATGATCGCGTCGCACCTGTTCTCGACGAGGTCCGCCGTCGCCTCCTCGATGCGCTCGAGCTGGCGGTCGAAGTCGGCATCGACCAGCTGCCGGATCGTCCCCGTGCTGTTGAGCAGCATGAAGCCCTCCGGCAGCATCCGGTAGAACTCGTAGACCAGCGTGTCGCCGCGCGACGGGGCGACGTGACCGATCTTTGCGCGCCATCCGTACATGGCAGGAACCCTCCTCAGAGCCCGGCCGCGCCGGCGCGACAAGCCGGCAGCCGCAGAAAAGGGGAAAGGAAATCGGCGAGCACGCCGTCGATGTCGAGCGCGATCCGCACGGAAGTACCGATCCGACCGCTGCGCGGCGTCCGACGGGGCCGCTTTGCGGCCGGTCAGGGTTCAAAAAGTTCGACCCGAAGGCCAGGAACCCAAAACCGCAAGCCATTTTACTAAGCGAAAGATCGTCGCGCGTCAACTCCGCTCGTTGGCAGCCATCGGCGGGTGTGTTACAGAACATGAACGCAATCTCGGCAACGAACGGAAGGAGCAGGGAATGGAAGAGCAGGTCCTCGAACAGGTCGACCGGCAGCGTCTGGTGGAGCTTGCGTGCAACGCCGCCAACATCGTGAGCCTCACAGGCGAGGAGAAAGAGTTCGCCGAATACCTCGGGCGGGAATTCGCGGAGCTCGGCATGGAGGTCGAGTATCAGGAGGTCGAAGAGGGGCGGCCGAACGTGATCGGCAGGCTCAAGGGCACCGGCGGCGGCGCCACGCTGATGTTCTGCGCGCACCTGGATCACTTCGACAGCCCGCAGGAGACCAAGGTGGAGGACGACCGGGTCTACGGCCGGGGGCTGGTCAACATGAAAGCGGCCTTCCCGTGCTATCTCGAGGCGGTGGCCGCGATCCAGCGCGCGGGGGTTCGGCTTAAGGGCGACGTGATCATTTCCGGTGTCGTCGGCGAGATCGAGAAGGCCCCGATCGGGAGGTTCCAGGGAAAGAGCTATCGGGGAGCGGGAATCGGCGCTCGTTATATGATGGATCACGGCGTCACTGCGGATATGTGCATCATCGGGGAGCCGACGGGGCTGCACCTGCAAATCGGCAACGCCGGGCTCGTGTGGGCCCGGGTGAGCGTCGACGGCAAGGCCACCCGGTTCGTGCTCGCCGCCGCGCGGGTGGCGCAGGCGATCCAGGATTGGGAAAAGGAGTACCAGCGCAAGTACACGCACAAGTTCATGCTGCCCACCGTGCAGATCGGCGCAATCGAGGGGGGCAATCCGTTCAAGCCGGGAACGCGGCCAACTACGGATCTCTTCGTCATCGTCAAGACCCTGCCGGGAACCCCGCCGATGGAGATCCGGAGGGAGCTCGAGCAGGTGTGTGAAAAAGTGCGCAGGCGCGACGGCGACATTCTCGACGTCCGGGTCGATCTCTATCTTTCGACCGACGGTTACGAGATTCCGAAGAGCGAATACGTCGTCAAGGCGATGGAGCGGGCGCACAAGAGAGTCTTCGGAACGCCGGTTCCCTATTCGAAGCCGGTCCGCTACGGTATCACGAGCGACGGCTCGCGCATCGCCGCGTACGGGGTTCCGAGCATCACCTACGGCCCGGGCTTCGGCACGCACCTGGTCGATCCGACGGAAACCAAGGCGCCGGCGGAGTGGGACACCCCGAGCGGCCTGCGCCGCGGCGTGGGCATCGAGAACATGGTAAACTGCACGAAGGTGTACGCGCTGGCGGCGCTGGATATCTGCACCAAACCTCGCGCGGCGGTCGTCCCGGCCCGGAGAAAGATATGGAGCTGACGGTCGCGCATTACCGCAACCGTTTCTGCATGTTCAGGACCTACTACGCGCTGGCGGCCGGGAAAGTCCGCCCGCCGGGGCTGCGCATCGAGGTGGTCGAAGTACCGGATCCTCCGAGCCGCGCCCTCGAGGAAGCGTTGATTCGGGGCGACGTCCATGTCGCCAATCTCTACGTCGCCAATTTTCTCCGGCGAAAGCTCGAAGGCGCCCCGATCGTCGGGCTTGCGACCGAGTGGAAATCGACGCTCAAGGGCAACGGCGTTTTCGTGCGCCGCGACGGTCCGATCCGCAAGCCGCAGGACCTCGCGGGCGCCCTCATCGCGACGCACCAGGGCCCGCATGCGATCCATCGTTATCTGCTGCGGCGCGCGTGGGGCGTCGACGACGCGACCCTGCGCTGGGAAGCCCGGCCCCAGGAAGAGCTGCTCGAGGCGCTGCGGAGCGGGCGTGTCGACGCGGTGGTGCTCCTGGATCAATTTTTCTTTCGCGGCGAATCGGCGCCGGACGTCCGCTGCCTCTACACGGACGGCGAGGCGTGGATGCGCCTGACCGGCTTCGAACAGATGATCAAGCATATGGTGGCCGTGCGCGAAGAGTGGCTCGCCCGCCATCCGGAATCGAAGGAATCGGTGCTTCGGGCGTTTCGCGACTCGTTCGCCTACAGCGAGCGCCATCTCGAGGAGATCGGGGAAGCCTTCGTGCGCCGCTACGGCGGCGACCGGGACGCCCTGCTCGCCTCGGCGCGCTACCCCCGGATCGAGTTCACCTGGACCGACGAGGAGCAACAGATCTTCCAGGCGGAGATGGAGATGCTCGTCGCAACCGGCGCCATCCCGCGGAGCGTGCCGATCGCCTCGCTCTTCGCCGCCTAGGGGGGCCGCGTGAGCCGCCTTTTCGGGTCGTCTTTCCGCTCGAAGGCCGCCGGGCGAGGACTCGGCTGCCTGGGGGCCGCTCTGTGGCTTGCGTCGTGCGCAGCCCTGGATCTTTCCCCTGAACGATACGCCGGCCTGCGCGGGACGGTGCGCATGGCGGAGGAGGTCAAAACTTTCGCGCGGAGTATCGGCATCGTGCCGACGGATGCGCTGCGCCGCGCCGCCGACGACGCCGACGCGCCTTCGATCGTCTGGTTCTGGCTGCAGCGCGCCGGAACGATCGCGGTCCGGCGGCCGGTCGACGTTCGCCTGGCGATCGCGCTTTCCGGGCCGCCGCAGGCTCGCCGGCTCGAGCAGGTCTACCGCGTTGACCGTTACAGCGTCTACTACCGGCAGGGGAACGAGTTCGCCGACGCCCGCTCGCGCGCGACGTCGGCCTTCGCGCGCGAGGGCCTGCTCCGGCGCGTGGTGGTCGTGTTGCACGAGGACCTTCACGGTGACGCCAACTTCGACCTCCCGTGGGAGATCGAGGAGGCGGTCGTTACGCCACTGGCGGCGCTTGCAGCGGTGGAGTTCTTCCGCAGCCTCGGAGACGAAGTAAACGCCCGGCGGGCGGTGGCGGCGGTGGAGGAAGACAGGCGGCTGTCGCGGGAGCTGAACCTGCTCGCGGCTGAGGTCGTGCGCGGGGTGCAGGAGGACGACCCGGAGCGGGTCAAGACGCGGCTGCTCGGACTGGTCGAGGCGCTTCCGGTCTACCGGGTACGCTTCTGGCGCGAGCTGCGGGACCAGCACGCCGAAACCGCCGTCGAGGCGAAGCTCAGCCACGACCTCGCGTACTATCTTTACTACGACCGCATCGCCGGGCTGTACCGCGAAACGGAGAGCTTGAAAGAGCTGATCGCAGGCTTGAAAGAGCTGCCGCGCGACGCGGGCTACGAGCAGCTCGAGCGCCATCTCGACGCCCTCGCCGCGGCGTATCGCGCCCGCGCCGCCCGACGGGCGGGCTGAGGGCGGCACAACCGACCGTTTGACACCGTGCGCGGGCGGGTGTGTAGTACTCCTTTACGGAAAAACGGACGGGCGACCGAAGACCGGGACGAGAGGAAGCCCGGAACCGGGAACCAGAAAACTGTCAAGGAGGCTCCGGCGTATGGCGAAAAGAGCGTGCACGCTCCTGCTCCTCGTAGCTATGCTCTCGGTACCGGGAAGGCCGGCGGCGGAGACGTTGGCGATCGGCTACACGGCGATCACCGGCATCAAGGCCGGGTTGTGGGTCGCTGAAGAAGGCGGCATTCTCGCCAAGCACGGGATCGATCCGCGGCTGATCCTGATCACTTCCGGATCGAAGATGGTTCAGGCGATGCTCGGGGGCGATCTCCCGCTCGCCGCGGCGGCGGGCAACGCGGCGGTCGACGCCGCGCTGGCGGGAGCGGACGTGGTGATGATCGGAGCGCTGGCGAAGGTGCCGGCTTTCTACATCATGGCGCTGCCGGAGATCAAGAGCATCGAGGACCTGCGCGGCAAGGCGGTCGGGGTGACCCGCTTCGGCTCGTCGACCGACTTCACGATCCGCTACGTGCTGCACCGGCACGGCCTCGATCCGAACCGGGACGTGACGCTGATCCAGATGGGAGACCTCTTCGCGGCCGCCGCGGCTCTGAAGACGCGGGCGATCGTCGCGGCGCCTTTCTCCAGTCCGGCGAATCTGCGGGCACAGGAGGCGGGCGCGCGCGTGCTGCTGAACATGGGCAAGGCCGGCATCTACTTCCCGCACGACGCCTGGATGGCGCGCCGCTCCTTCATCCAGGCCAACGAGGACCTGATCCGCCGTTTCATGAAAGCCTACTCGGAAGGAGTGGCGCGGCTGTTCTCCGATCCCGAGCTGAGCCGGAGGGCGATCCGCCGTTTCGCCCGCGCCACCGATCCGAAGGTGGTCGACGCGGTCTATCAGTATGCGCTGGATTACGTCGAGCGCATCCCCTACAACACCCGCGAAGGCGTGCAGGAGGTGCTGAATCAGATCGCGCCGCGCAACCCGAGGGCGAAGAGCGCGAAGCCGGAGAGCTTCTACGACGACCGGTTCGTCAAGGAGCTGGAGGCTTCGGGCTTCTACAAGCAGCTTTACCGATGAGCCGCTCCGTCCGCCGGCCCGGCCGCCCGCCGCGGTTTGACGCTGCCCGGTCGCTCGGCTAAGCTTCGAGCTATCGTCCGTCGAGAAGGAGAAGCGAATGGCCAGAGTCGGATACGCGCTGGGTTACGGAAAGTTCACCGACGTGCGGGAAATGGCCGACGTCATGCGGCAGGCGGAAGAGCGCGGCTTCGAGATGGCCTTCTTCTCGGAGACCATCGAGCTCATGCGGGACTCGGTGACGTCGCTGGCGGCGATCGGCCTGGCCACGCGCAGGCTCAAGCTCGGCTCCACGCAAATCGTCCGGCTGCGCGGGCCGGTCGTCATGGCGCAGTCCCTGGCGACGCTCGACGAGCTGACCGGCGGGCGGATGACGCTCGCGCCCGGCGCCTGCACGCGGAGCCACGCCCTGGTGCACGCGTTGCCGACGGACGTCGGCGCCACGCCGCCCGAGGTGCTCCGGGAGTACATCGAGTCGATCCGGCTCCTGCTGACCGGGGAAAAGGTCTCCTACCACGGCAAGTACGTGAGGTTCGACAACGTCGGTCTCGGCTGGAAGCCGGTCCGGGCGAGCATCCCGCTGTACGTTCCGGCGACCGCCGCCGTGGGGTTGCGGCTGGCGGGAGAGATCGGCGACGGCGTGGTGCTCAACGCCGTCTGCTCGCCGGAGTACACCGTCAACGCGCTGAAGATCGTCCGCGAGGCCGCCGAGCGGGCCGGACGCGACTTCTCGCGTTTCGAGGTGGCGCAGATCATCAACTGCTCGGTCGAGGACGACCACAAGAAGGCGCTCGACGCTGTGCGGTGGGAAGTGGCGACCAAGCTCGACCCCGTCCAGATCAAGTTCATCGCCGGCCCGAAGATGCGCGTGGGCGAGCCTTACATCCGCAAGGAGGACATTCCGCTCTTCGAAAAGGCCTACGCCGCGGGCGGCATGGAGGCCCTGATCAAGGCGGTTCCCGATTCCTACGTGGAAGGGATGACCGCGAGCGGAACGCCCGACGAGGTCAAGAAGCGGGTTCAGGAGTATCGCGACGCCGGCGTCAAGCTCCCGCTGCTGCGGCCGGCCGCGGCGCATCAGACACAACGCGTCATGGATCTGTTCGCCCAGTCGTGAAAATCCCTTCCGCCCCGCGTCCGGAGCATTCGGTAGCGCGCGTCCGGCCTCCGGGGAAGTGATATCGCATATCGCGCAGCGGGAAAGCGATCATGTTTCGTGTCGGCATCGACATCGGCGGTACTTTCACCGATATGCTGCTCGTCGGCGAGGACGGGCGGGCGGTCATCGGAAAGACGCTCACCACCCCCGGTGACCCGAGCCTGGCCGTGGAAAACGTGCTCGGGCCGGCGCTGGCCGAGGGCCGCGACGGGAAGCGAGGGGTCCTGATCCACGGCACCACGCTGGTCACCAATGCGCTGATCGAGCGCAAGGGGGCGCGCACCGCGCTGCTCACCACCCGCGGCTTCCGCGACGCGGTCGAGATCGGGCGGGAGCACCGCTACGAGCTCTACGACCTCAACCTCGAGCTGCCCAGGCCCCTGGTGCCGCGCCACCTGCGCTTCGACGTCCCCGAGCGGGTGGCCGCCGACGGGTCGGTGCTGCGACCTCTCGACGAGGAGTTCGTGCGGCGGCTCGTCGCCGAGTTGCGCGACCGGGGCGTGCGGGCGATCGCGGTCTCCTATCTGAACAGCTTTCGCAACCCGGCGCACGAGCGCCGCACGGCCGAGATCATCGCGGAAGTGGCGCCCGAGATCCGCGTCTCGCTCAGCTCCGAGGTGGTCGCCGAGATCCGCGAGTTCCAGCGCTCGAGCACCACCCTCGCCAACGTCTACGTCCAGGAACGGGTCTCCTCCTATCTCGCCGAGCTGCAGCGGCGCCTCGATCGCATCGGCTTTGGGGGGAGTTTCTTCGTGATGCTGTCGAGCGGCGGGATCGCCACCCGCGAGACCGCGGCGCGCTTTCCCGTTCGCCTTCTCGAGTCGGGCCCGGCCGCGGGGGCGCTGGCGGCGGCCCGGGCGGGCGCGCGCTGCGGCCATCGCGATCTGCTGTCCTTCGACATGGGAGGCACGACCGCCAAGCTCTGCGCCATCGCGGGCGGGCGACCGCTGAAGGCTCACGAGTTCGAGGTCGACCGCGTCTACCGCTTCCGCAAGGGGAGCGGCCTGCCCATCCGCATTCCCGTAATCGACATGATCGAGATCGGCGCCGGCGGCGGCAGCATCGCCCGCGTCGACTCTCTGGGCCTGTTGAAGGTCGGGCCGGAAAGCGCCGGCGCCGATCCGGGACCGGTTTGCTACGGCCGGGGAGGAACCGAGCCGACGGTGACGGACGCCGATCTGATTCTGGGTTATCTCGACGCCGGTTACTTCCTCGGCGGCAGGATGGCGCTCGACCACGAAGGCGCCCGCGCCGCCCTCGCGCGCCTCGGCGCCGCCCTGGGGAAAAGCGCCGAGGAAACCGCCTGGGGCATCCATCAGATCGTCAACGAGAACATGGCCAACGCCGCGCGCGCGCACCTCGGCGAGCGCGGCAAGGATCCGCGCCGCATGCCGCTCTACGCTTTCGGCGGGGCCGGGCCGGTGCACGGCTATCGCGTCGCCGAGATTCTTCGCCTCCCCGCGTTGATCTCGCCGTTCGGCGCCGGCGTCGGCTCGACGTTCGGCCTGCTTTCCGCACCGCTGGCCTTCGACTTCGTGCGCAGCGCCTACAGCCGCCTCGACAACCAGGATTGGGCGCTGGCGAACCGGTTGCTCGACGAGATGGCCGAGGAGGGCAGAGCGGTGCTGGAAAGCTCGGGACTCGCGCCCGGGGAGATCTCTTATCAGCGGACCGCCGATATGCGTTACGTGGGCCAGGGGCACGAGGTCTCGGTGCCGCTTCCGGGCGGGCGGCTCGGCGCGGGCCATGTCCCGGAGATCGCCGCGGCGTTCGAGACCGCCTACCGGGCGCTCTACGGCAGGCGCGGCCCGGACGTTCCCCTTGAGATCATCAACTGGCGCGTGGTCGCAACCGGCCCGGTGCCGGAGGCCGAGATCGAGCTCCCGCGCGGCGGATCGGCCGCGGGCGCCCGCAAGGGCTCGCGGCGCGCCTATTTCCCCGAGCGCGGCGGTTTCGTCGAGACGCCGGTCTTCGACCGATACGCGCTTTCGCCCGGCGCCGTCCTGGAAGGGCCGGCGATCGTCGAGGAGCGGGAGTCGACGCTGATCATCGGCGCACGCGGCCACGCGGTCGTGGATCGACACCTCAACATTATCGTCGAGTTCAGAAATGGGAGCTAAAGCGATAGATCCGATCACGCTGGAGGTCATCTGGAGCCGGCTGCTGTCGGTCGCGAACGAGCAGCAGGACGCCTTGATCCGCACCGCCTTCAGCACGATCGTGCGCGAGAGCCAGGACCTCGCCTGCGGTCTGTTCGACATGCGCGGGCGGATGATCGCGCAGTCGATCAGCGGCACTCCCGGCCACATCAACGCGATGGCCACGTCGATGAAGCATTTCCTGGCCGCCTTTCCGCCCGAGAAGCTGGCGCCCGGCGACGTGCTGATCACCAACGATCCCTGGATGACCGCCGGCCAGATCAACGACATCACGATCACGACGCCGATCTTCAAGGACGGCCGGCCGGTGGCGTTGTTCGCCAATACCTGCCACAGCGCCGACATCGGCGGACGGATTCTGTCGGCCGAAGCGCGCGAGGTCTACGAGGAAGGGCTGCGCCTGCCGATCATGAAGCTCTTCGACCGCGGCGCGCCCAACGAGATCCTCATGCAGATCGTGCGCGCCAACGTGCGGCAACCCGACGAGGTGATCGGCGACTTCTACGCCCAGACCGCCTGCAACGACGCCGGGGGGCGGGCGCTGCTCGAGATGATGGACGAGTTCGGGCTCGAAAGCATCGATCCGATCGCCGACGAGATCGTGCGCCGCTCGGAAGAGGCGGTGCGGCGCGAGATCCGCAAGCTGCCGCGCGGTCGCTGGACGAGCGAGACCTGGAGCGACGGTTTCGAGGAGCCGATCCTCATCCGCTGCGCCGTGACCGTCGGCGACGGCGAGATCGCGATCGATTTCGCGGGCTCCTCGCCGCAGAGCTCGCGCGGCATCAACGTGGTTTTCAACTACACCCACGCATACGCGAGCTTCGCGATCAAGGCGGCGATCTGCCCGGAGGTGCCGCACAACGAGGGAAGCTTCAGGCCGGTGCGCGTCAGCGCGCCTCCGGGAAGCATTCTCAACGCGCTCGAGCCGGCGCCGGTGGCGAGCCGCCAGGTGATCGGCCACTTCCTGCCGAGCGCGATTTTCGCCGCCCTTTCGGGAGCCCTCCCGGGCCGACTGATGGCGCCGGGGGCGGACCCGATCTGGTTGAGCGTGTGGCGCGGCGATAACCCGCCTTTCACGCTGACCGTCTTCCAGGTAGGGGGCACCGGCGCGCGGCCGTCCAAGGACGGTCTGAGCGCGGTCGGATTTCCGAGCGGGGTGGCGGGCGTGCCCGCGGAAGTGATCGAGAGCCTTTCCCCCGTGGTGCTGGAGAAGCGCGAGCTGCGCCGCGATTCGGGCGGGCCGGGAAAATGGCGCGGCGGGCTCGGCCAGTGCACCGAGTTCGCGCGGCGCGGGCGGGGGCGCTGGAGCGTAAGCTCGATCGCCGACCGGACGAAGTACCCGGCGCCCGGCCTGCTCGGGGGCAAGGAGGGGGCGCCGGGAGAGGTTTTTCTGCACGACGGCACGCGGTTGCATCCCAAGGCGATGGTCGATCTCAAGAACGACGACGTCGTTCATCTGAACCTGCCCGGCGGCGGGGGCTTCGGCGACCCGCTCGAGCGCGAGCCGGCCAGGGTGCTCTGGGACGTGATCGAAGGGTACGTCTCGCCGGAGCAGGCGCGGGAAGCGTACGGCGTGGCGATCCGCTATCGCGGCGATCCCGCCGCGCTCGTGCGGCTACCGGAGGACTGGACGATCGACGAGGAGGAAACCGCCGCGCTGCGGCGGCGAGAGGCGCGGAAATAAAGAGCGTTCGAAGTTCCAGGTTGGCAGGTCCCGTTTTTCGTGTCGATCGACAGAACCTTCGGCCTTTCCGACTGCTGAACCGCGCGGCGGCACATTGAAGACGGGCGGCCTTGGCCGCCCCTGGAGCGGATCATGAAACTCGACGGCAGGGTGGCTCTCGTGACCGGGGGCGCGGGTGGTATCGGCGGAGCGGTCGTGCGCATGCTCTGCGCGGCGGGAATCGCCGGCGTGGCGATCCATTACCGGAAGTCCGCCAGGGAAGCCGTGGACCTCGCCGCCCGGATGGAGCGGGACGGCGTGAAATCGCTGGCGGTACAGGCGGACCTCAAGCGCGACGACGAAGTGAGACGGATGGTCGATCGGGTGCGCGATCATTTCGGCCGGCTCGACGTCCTGGTCAACAACGCGGGGCTCACGCATTGGGTGGCGCTCTCCGATCTCGACGGGCTTACTGACGAGATCTGGGACGAGATCCTCGACGTGAACGTCAAGGGAGCGTTTCGCGCCACGCGCGCCGCCGCGCCGCTCCTGGCGGAGGCCGAAGGAATGGTCGTCAACGTCTCGTCCATCTCCGGAATCCTTGCCCCGCCGACGATCTCCTCGCTCGCCTACGGTACGGCGAAGGCGGCCCTGATCTACCTCACGCGGGGACTGGCGGTGGCGCTGGCGCCGCGCGTCCGCGTCAACTGCGTCGCACCGGCCTTCACGGACACGCCCTGGATGAGCGGACATTTCGGCGCGGAGTACCGCGAGGTCGTGGCCAAGGCGGCAAACGCCTACCCGCTCCGGCGCATCGCCAGCCCGGACGACGTCGCCGCAGCGATCCTGGGATTGATCACGGGCGGAGACTTCGTCACGGGACAGACTCTGATCGTGGACGGAGGGCTGAGCCTCAGCTAGGAGTTTTTGCGTGATGGAACGAGGGGAGATCGTGCGCGAGATGGAACGCCGGCGTCTGGTCGCGGTGGTGCGCTCCCGGACCTCCGAGGACGCGCTCGCCATCGCCCGGGCCGTGGCGGAAAGCGGAGTGAAGTTCATCGAGATCACTTCCAGCGTCCCCGGAGCGCTGGACATCATCAGGACACTGGCGCGCCAGGGCCAGCTTCGCGTGGGGGCCGGAACCGTGCTCACCAAGGAGCAGGCGCGCCAGGCTCTCGAGGCGGGGGCTGAGTTCATCGTCGCCCCGACCCTCGAGCTGGAGCTGGTCCCGGTCTGCCACGAAGCGGGCGCCGCCTGCATCCCCGGCGCGGCCACGCCGACCGAGGCCCTCGCGGCGCACCGGGCGGGAGCGGACCTCGTGAAGATCTTCCCGGCGGACTGCGTCGGCGGACCGCTCTTCCTTCGCCAGATGGCCGGCCCGTTCCCGGAGATGCGCTTCATGGTCTCCGGCGGGGTCGGCCTCGACAACGTCAAGGACTACGTCCAGGCCGGAGCGACCGGGATCTGCCTCGGCAGCGCCTATCTCGCCGCCACGCTGGCCCAGAAGAGGCACGGCGGGCTCGTGAACGAGCTGCAGCATTTCGTGAAGCTCGTCGACGAAGCGCAGCGTTCGTGACGTCGGGAGCGGCGCCATGAAAAGGATCCTGCTGACCCTCGCCTGCGAAGACTACGACCGCACGCGGCCCCTGCGGGAAGGCGCGGTCAAACCCGAAGGGATCGACCTCAACTACCTGGTGATGCCGGTCGAGGAGATCTTCTGGCGCATGATGAAATACGAGGAGTTCGACGCGTCGGAGCTCTCGCTCGGCGCGCTGCTGATCGCCGCGGGACGCGGCCGGCGGCCTTTCGTGGCGATCCCGGTTTTCCCCTCCAGGACGTTTCGCCACCGTTGCATTTTCGTGAACGCCGAGCGCGGGATCACGCGTCCCGAGGACCTGCGCGGCAAGCGTGTCGGCGTACCGGAGTACAGCATGACCGCCGCCGTGTGGCTGCGCGGCCTGCTCCAGCACGAGTACGGCGTCGCGCCGGAGGAGATCTTCTGGGTCCAGGCGGGCGAAGAGCATCCGGGCCGCAAGGATCGGGTCGATTTCGAGCTGCCTCCGCGCATCCGGATCGAAAGCATTCCGGACCGCACGCTCAACGACATGATCGAAACGGGCGAGATCGACGCCATGATGTCGCCGCGCATGCCGAGCTGCTTCGTCGCCGGCTCCCCGAAGGTACGCCGGCTGTTTCCCGACTACAAGCGAGCGGAGATGGACTACTACCGGCGCACCGGCTTGTTCCCGTTGATGCACGTCGTCGTCGTTCGCCGGGCCGTCTACGAGGCTTTTCCCTGGGTGGCGCAAGCGCTCTACAAGGCGTTTTGCGAGGCGAAGGATCGGTGCATGCGCGAGCTCTACGATACCAACGTGCTGCGCGTGAGCCTGCCGTGGACGGCGGCGGAATACGAGGAGATCCGCGACCTGATGGGGGAGGATTACTGGCCCTACGGCCTCGAGCCCAACCGCCGGAATCTCGAAACCCTCAACGGCTATCTGCACGAGCAAGGGCTTGTCGCGGCGCCGCTCGTTCTCGACGAGCTGTTCGCCCGAGAGACCCTGGAGGCTTTCAAGATCTGACGGCCGGCCGCCGTCTCAACGGTCTTCCCTCCCGGCCCAGGGGCTGAGCACGACGATTTCGGTGCGGGCGGGGAGAGCGCTCTTGCTCACGGGAAAGCTGTGGGTTCCAAGGCGCCGGTGGGGCAGCCCCTCCAGGAACATGCCCAGCAGCGCCATGTCTTCGCGGTAGTGCATCGGAATGGCGATCTTGGGTTTCAGCTGATCGAGCACCTCCCGCGCCGTCGCCGGCGGCATCGTGAAGGTGCCGCCGATCGGAATCATGGCCACGTCCACCTTCCCCAGGGCCTTGAGCTGGCTCGGCGCGAGCTTGTGGCTGAGGTCGCCCAGATGAGCGATGCAGAGGAGGCCCAGGTCGAAAACGAAGGCGGCGCCCTTGAGTGCGTTGCCGAACTGCTGCTGGTAGATCGGCAGCGAGTAGATCAGCACGTCCCCCACCGTCGTGCTGATCTTGTTCCATTCCGCGCCGTAGTCGACCAGGCCCCGAAGAATCACCGGATTGCCCTGCACCAGCTGGACATAATTGTGGTTGGGGTGCTCGCGGCCGATCGTGACCACGTGGGGCCTCAGCGCCGGAGTCGGGTGCATCCCGGGGGCCAGCGGGTCGGTGACGATCCGGGTGCCCCGCTTGCTCGTGATCTGGAAGAAGTTGTGGCCGAAGTACTCGATCAGCGCGTCGGGGCTCGCGGCATGAGCCTGCCGTGGAAATCCGCCGGCGACGTCCGGGTCGCGGCAGGAGGCCCCGGCCGCGGTGGCTGCGGCGCCGAGCGCAGCGAGGAGCAGCGACGCCGCGAGCCCGGGACGCATCAGGCTCCTTCGAGGACCGGCCGCTTCCTGAGGCGCTCCGCTTCGAAGAAGTCGGCGACATACTGGGTGTCAGGCCGGCGCAGCAGGTTCTCCGGCGTGTCGACCTGCTCGAACCGGCCCAGCCGCATGACCGCGATGCGGTCCGCCAGCGCGATCCCGTCGGCCAGATTGTGGGTGACGTAGACGGTCGTGAGCCGGTGCTCGCGGTGAAACCTGACGATCTCGGCGCGCATCTTGAGCCGGTTGGGCGGATCGATGTTGCTCAGGGGCTCGTCCATGAGCAGGATGCGCGGCGACGTCGCCATGGCGCGCCCCAGGGCGACGCGCTGCTGCTCGCCGCCGGAAAGCTCCGGCGGCTTTCTCAGGAAGAACGACCGGTCGATGCCGAGCTTCTCGGCCAGGGGGCGGAGGAACCCGGCGATCCGCTCGGCCGGCCATTTCCGGACCTTGAGGGGCAGCGTCAGGTTGGTGTAGCGCTTCTCGTCGAAGACTTTCATGTGCGGCCAGAGCGCGTAGCTCTGGAAGATCATCTGGACACCGCGCCGCCCGACTGGAACATCGTTCACCGGCACGCCGCCGATGAAGATCGTGCCGGCATCGGGCTGCTCCAGACCCGCGATCAGCCGCAGCGTCGTCGTCTTGCCGCAGCCGCTCTCGCCGACGACCACGAGCAGCTCGCCGGCGCGGACGTCCAGGTTCGCTCCGTCGACCGCGGTGACGGAGCCGTACCGTTTCGTCAGGCCGCGCAGCGACACGGAAACCACGGCTCTATGTTAGTCAACGACGGGACCAAAGACAACCGCGCGCGGCGCCCGGGGCCTGTTGATTGCGGCGGCGGTTCAGCGCTAGGCTGAGGGCGCCGGATACCACGGATTCCTGGGCCGGAGGAGGAGTTATGACCGCTTTGCTACAGCCGGACGAGCTGATCGAGGATCTCCAGCGGGCGCTGCGGGAGCGCCACCCGCGGGTTCATCCCGTCCGCCAGCTGCTGCTTTCGGGCAGGCTCACGCGAGAGCAGCTGCAAGCGTGGGCGATGAACCAGTTCCACGAGTTCCGCAACATCCATCGCTTCTTCGGCATCCGTTATCAAAAGTGCCCGGTTCCCGAGCTGCGTCGCATGCTGCTCGAGAACATGGTCGAGGAGGAAGGCGAGGACCTCTTCGGCGGCAAGTATCCGAGCCACCGGGAGCTCTGGGTCCGGTTCGCCGAAGGGCTGGGAATCGCGCGCGACGACATCCTGAGCTACGAGCCTCTGCCGGCCGTCCGGGCGGCTCTCGAGATGTACGTTTCGCTGGTCCAGCAGAGCCACTGGGCGGTGGCGATCGGCACGGGCCTGGTCTTCGAGGGCGGGGGGCCGCAGCGCATGCGCGAGGAGCGCGAGGCGTTGGAGCGCCACTATCCGTGGATTCCCAGGGAGAGCCTGGATTTCTTCCGGGCGCACGAGTACCACGACGAGGGACACGGGCGCATGGTCATCGACGTGATCCGGCGCTATTGCATGGAGCCGCACCTGCAGCACGAGATGCGCGAGGCGGTGCGGCAGCGGGCCGACATCATGTGGCTGCAGAACGACGCGATCTACAACGCGTTCGTCCGGCCGTCGCTCGCGCAGGAGGTCATCCGGGAGATCGAAGACGGCGTGCGTTAGCGACCGGCCGCCGCGGGGCCCGGGCTCCGGAGGGGAGTATGGGCGAGAAAGTGATCGACTTGCGAAGCGACACGGTGACCAGGCCGTCGCCGGCGATGCGGCGCGCCATGGCGGAAGCCGAGGTTGGCGACGACGTCTACCTCGAAGACCCGACGGTGAACCGCCTCCAGGCGCGCGCCGCGGAGATCTTCGGCCGCGAGGCGGGGCTGTTCGTGCCGTCCGGATCGATGGGAAACCTCGTCTGTCTCATGGCACAGACCACGCGCGGGCAGGAGGTGATCTGCGAAGCCGCCGGGCACGTCTACAACTACGAGATGGCTTCGATGTCGGCGATCGCCGGCGTGCTGCCCCGGGTCGTCGCCGGGGAGGACGGCATCCTCACGTGGGAGCGGATCGCGCCGGCGATCCGGGAGAAGGCCTATTACCGGCCGCAGACCGCCCTGGTGGCGCTCGAGAACACGCACAACATGGCCGGAGGGACAGTCTATCCGACTCCGCTCGTGCACGAAATCTGCGATCGCGCTCACGAGGCCGGGCTCCGGGTGCACCTCGACGGGGCGCGCATCTTCAACGCCGCCGTCTATCTAGGCGAGGACGTGGCCGAGATGACGCGCAAGTGCGATTCCGTTCAGTTCTGCCTGAGCAAAGGCCTCGGCGCGCCGGTCGGCTCCATGATCGTCGGGTCGCGCGACTTCATCGAGCGCTGCCGCGTGCTGCGCAAGATGCTCGGCGGCGGGATGCGCCAGGTCGGCGTGCTCGCCGCGGCCGGTCTGGTGGCGCTCGAAGAGGGGCCCAAGCGGCTGCACATCGATCACGAGAACGCGCGGGCGCTCGCCGCCGGCCTGGCGCGGCTGCCGCGCATCCGCATCGACGAGCGTAAAGTCCAGACCAACATCGTGCTCTACGACGTGGGCGAGACCGGGCTCACCGCTGCGGAGTTCCTCGCGCGGCTCGCCGAGCGCAGGGTTCTCGGCGGCCCCGTCGATCGCACGCGGGTGCGCATGGTGACGCACCTCGACGTCGATCGCGAGGATATCGAGCGGGCGTTGCAGGCGATCGCCGAAGTCGCCGCCGCCGGCTGGTAGGAGAACGCCGCTCAGACCGCCAGGCGAAGCAACCGGGCCGCGTTGCCGCCGAGAATCTTTTGCTTGTCGCTTTCCGCAATGCGGAGCCGCCGCACCGTATCCACGGCCCGGGCGAGCGGGAGCGGGACCGGCGGAGAGTCGCTGCCGAATACCACGTGATCGACGCCGACCGTATCGATAGCGCACTGCACGGCGGGGGGGTGATAGCAGACCGTGTCGAAGTAGAGCTGCTCGATATAAGAGGCGGGGGGACGGGTCATCACGTCGGGCTCCCACGGCCCGAAGGTCGAATCTTTTCTCAGCTCGTATCCGAAGCCGTAGCGCCCCGGCAGCATCGGGAGCGCGCCCCCCACGTGAGCGCAAACCATCTTCAGGTTCGGAAAGCGCTCGAAGCCGCCGCTGAAGATGAAGCGCGTGAGCGACAGCGTGGTGTCGAACGGACGGCCGAGCATCTCCGGCAGCCTGAAGATCTCCATCTTCTCGTTGCCGATCGTGAACTTCGGCGGATGCACGAAGAGCGGCACGTCCAGCTCGGACACCAGGGCGAAAAACGGCTCGGCGCGCGGCGAGTCGAGGTATTCCCCGTTGACGCTGGAATTGATCATGATGCCCTTCAGCCGGTACTGCTTGATCGCCCGCTCGGTCTCCTTGAGAATCTCGCCGTCGTCGAACGGCACCGAGCAGGCGAGGCCGAGGAGTCGCCTGGGGTGCCTGGAGGTCAGCTCCGCGGCGTGCTCGTTGAACTCCTTGACCACACGCAGCGGATCGGCGCCCTGCGGCGAGCGGATCCAGTTGTTGCCGAAGACGGTGAGGTCGACCCCGGCCTCGTCCTGCTCGCGAAACAGGCGGTCCAGATCGAAGATCGACGGCGGCGACTTCGGATCGAACCAGCTCTTGGGCATGACGTGGGCGTGGCAATCGATCACCATGGCGGGCCTGTCCTTCGGCCACGAACCATATGGAGCGGGCCGGCTCTTGTCAAGCGGCGGGAGCGGGTGAATTCCCGGGAGCGATCTGCTATCATCGCGGGACCATGCTCCGGCCGGAACAACGCGCTTATCTTCGGCAGCTCCAGCCCCACTTGAAGATCAGCGTCTCGCTGCTGGCGGCGGGCGCGATCATCGGCGCGCTGGCGGCGGCGCACACGCTCGAGTTCGGATCTGCGTTTCGCGAATCGCTCCGGGTCTTCGCCCGGACTCTGGGGGCGCTGCCGAAGCCCGCGCTCGCGCTCGCGATCTTCCTCAACAACGGCCTCAAGACCCTGCTCGTGCTCGTGCTCGGCTTCGCCGGCGCCGTTCTCCCGGTCGGCTTCCTGCTGCTCAACGGCTTCGCGCTGGGCTTCGTCTTCTACGCCTCGATCCAGGCGCGCGGGGTGGCATTGTCGCTGCTCGCGATCGCGCCGCACGGGATCTTCGAGCTTCCCGCGGTTCTGCTCGGCGCCAGCGCCGGCATCCTGATCGGGAGCCGGGCGCTGAAGCGCCTTTTCGGAAGCTTCGAGTCGAGCCTGACGAACGATCTCGGCAACGGCCTCAGGCTCTTCTGGAGCGTGATCGTGCCGTTGCTGCTGCTGGCGGCCCTCGTCGAGGCGTTCGTCACCTCTTTCGTGGTGCGGGGCTACTCGGAGCTCAGCCGCAGGCCGACGATTCCCGCGACGATCAGCGCGATGGACAACCAGCGCCCGGGCGCCGCCGACTCGGAGAAGAGCAGCATGCCCAGCATTGCGGTGCCCGCGGCGCCGATCCCCGTCCAGACGGCGTAGGCGGTCCCCACCGGAATCGCCTTCACGGCCAGCGCCAGAAAATAAAAGCTTGCGGCCATCGCCGCCACGGTCGCGACGGACGGCCACGGCCGCGCGAAGCCGTCGCTGTATTTGAGGCCGATCGCCCAGCAGACCTCCAGGATGCCGGCGATCACGAGATAAGCCCACGCCACGGCTGCGTTCAGCGTCTCTGCGAAGCGGCCGCCTTCGCCCACTCGGCGAGCGCCAGCAGCCAGCGGTTGACGGCCCGGTTGCTCGCGATGACCGCCCCGTAGGCGTCGCCGGTTTCGGCCTCCTCGACCAGCTCGAAACGTCGGGAGGCGACGATGGCGCGCTCCGACGGCGCCACCAGCTCGGCGCGAAAGGCGAGCCGCACCCGGCTCGGTGTGGGAAAGAATTCCTGCTGCCATTGCAGGATCTCCGCGTCGAGCCGATAGTCCGCGCGCAACCCGCTTTCCGCGTGCGTGACCGTGGTCCAGCAGTTGGTCCGCTCGAGGGCCTGGATCACGAGAGGCAGAAGCTGGCGCGCGGGGTCCTCCACCCACTGGCTGTAGGCGTAGTATTTCACCTCGTGCGGCCGCAGGAGGTATGCGATCCCGTTGGAGGCTACTGCGGCTTCGTCGCGCAGCGCGCTCACGACCAGGACGCCGGCGGGAGACGGGCACTGCGGCCACGACACCGGGTTGGCGCCGTCAAGGGCGAGCCGGTAACGGCTGGTCGGGCGATTCGGTGCCTCGGGAAAAACCGCGCAGGCCGAGACCCAGGCGACGGCCAGGGTGAGCGCAACGATCCGGCGGATTTCGGGCGACCCCATCCTATTCCCCCGGCCCCGGCGGGGGCGGCCGGCGGCCGAAGAGGAGCGACCTCGGATTTTGCTCCACCTCGCGTGCAATTCGTTGCAGCCGTTCGGTCAGGCGGCGCAGATCGGCGACGAGAACGCCGGTCTCTGCCAGCGTCTCGTTGGTGAAGCGCCGGACGTCTTCCCGGCTCCCCGCAACCATCGCGTCCACCGTTTTGCCGGTCCGGCCGATCTGCTCCGCCATCTCCTCGAGCGCGCCGACCGCACGCGACACGCGCGCGACCAGGGCCGGAAGCTCGGCCGTGACCTCGCGAGCGCTCTCGAGCGTCCGGTCCGCGCTGGCGAAGAGCTGCCCGAGCTGCTTTTCGCGCTCCTTCAGGCCGGCGGCCAGATGGCCGACATCCCGGACGATCTGCCTGAGCGACCGGCGACCCTCCTCGTCGGTCAGCTCGGCCATACTCTCGGCGACCCGGTTGAGGTTTGCGAGCAGCGTGGAGGCCGACTGATCCAGCCGCATGAACAGCGACGGCCGCGTCCGGATCACTGGAACGTCCTCGCCGGGCCGCGCCTCCAGCAGCGGAGCCTCGCGCGTCCCGCCGGAAAGCTCGACGAACGCCAAACCGGTCAATCCCTGGCTGCCCAGCGTCGCCACGGTATCTTCCTTGATCGGGGCGCCGGCGTCGATCTCGAGGGTGAGCCGGACCCGTTCGGGATCCTGCGGGTCGAGCCGGATCTCCTTCACCCTGCCGACGTTGACTCCTTTATATTTCACCGCCGCGTTTTCGTTCAATCCCGACACCGACTCCCGAAAATAAGCCCGATAATCCCGGTAGCGAACCTGCGGCCCTTTTTTCACCAGCCACAGGACGATGACGATCAGCACCGCTCCGAAGACCAGAACGAAGGCGCCGACCAGGGTGTAGCTTACCTTTGGTTCCATGCCTGCTCCCGCGCCGCGCGGCCGCGGACGCCGCGAAAGTATTCCGCCACCGCCGGGTGGTCCGACCGCGACAGCTCCTCCATCGTGCCGACCTGAAGGATTCTCCCGTCGCCGAGAACGCCGACGCGGTCCGCGACCTGCCAGAGCGAATCCAGATCGTGGGTCACCATCACTACCGTGAGGCCCAGAATCGATTTCAGCTGCCGGATCAGCTCGTCCAGCGCCGACGCGCTGGCAGGGTCCAGGCCGGCCGTGGGCTCGTCGAGAAAAATCAGCTCCGGATCCAGCGCAATGGCCCGGGCCAGAGCCGCCCGCTTGAGCATGCCTCCGCTCAGCTCGCTCGGGTACTTGTGAACGCTGTCGCGCGGAAAGCGTACCCAGTCGAGCTTGATCGCCACTATCTCGCGAATGAAGTCCGCGCTCAAGCGGGTATGCTCCCGGAGCGGCACGGCGATGTTCTCCGCCACCGTCAGAGCGCTGAACAACGCGCCGTGCTGGAAGAGCACGCCGATGCGACGCTTGAGATCGAGCGCATCCGTCTCGTGCAGTGTCGTCACCTCGCGGCCCAGCAGCCGGATCGACCCGGCGTCCGGCCGGCGCAGCATGATGATCTCGCGCAGCAGCATGGACTTGCCGCTGCCGCTGGCGCCGACCACTGCGAAGATCTCGCCGCGGTACACCGTCAGGCTGATGCGATCGTGAACCACGGCGGCGCCGAAGCGGGTGCTGACGTCCCGGACCTCCACGACCGCTTCCCGTCCGTTCGAATCCATGGCCGTTACGCGAAGAGCCCGATCCCCATCCAGCTGAGGAGGATCGAAAAGAGCGCGTCGAAGACGATCACGAGAAAAATGGCCTGAACGACGCTGATCGTGGTATGGCGGCCGACGCTTTCGGCGCTGCCGCTCACCCGAAATCCCTGGTAGCACCCGATCATCGCGATGATGAACGCGAAGACGGGGGCTTTGCCGACGCCGATCAGATAATTGGTGAGGGAGATGACGCTCTTGAAGCGGTCGAGGAACACGTCGAAAGGGACGTTCAGCTGCGTGCTGGCCACGACCATTCCGCCGAGCACGCCGGTCACGTCGGCGAACGCCGTCAGCAGCGGCAGCGCCAGCGCGAGCGCGAGCACCTTCGGGACGACAAGCAGCTCCAGCGGCCCGATTCCCAGCGTGTGCAGCGCGTCGACCTCTTCGGTCACTTCCATCGTACCGATCTGCGCCGTGTAAGCGGAGCCGGAGCGGCCGGCGACGATGATCGCGGTGATCACCGGGGCGATCTCCCGGAGCATGGCGATTCCCACGAACTCGACGATGAAGACGTTCGCCCCGTACGGCCGCAGCTGCACCGCCGCCTGATACGCGATGACGATTCCCATCAGGAACGAAAGCAAACCCACGATCGGAATCGCCTCCAGTCCGCCGGCCTTGAGGTTGTAAAAAAACGCCTGCCAGCGCATCCGGTGCGGCGCAACGGCGAGCCGCGCCAGCACCAGCATGCTCTGTCCGAGGAACGAGAGAAAGCCGAAGGCCTGGGCCTGAATCTCCCACGCGAGGCGGCCCAGGCTTTCGACGAGACCCGCTTTCCGCCTGCCGGCCGCGGTATCCTCCGGCGAGCCGTTGCGCGACACCCAGCGGATCAGCTCGTCGAACTCCGGACGGAGGCCGCGAAGCTCCACGCGCGCGCCGCGTTGCTCCAAACGGCGAATCGAGCGGCGCACGAGCCAGGCTCCCGCTGTGTCCATCGCGGTGATCCCGCCCATCTCCCAGATCTGCCCGCCGGCGGCGGGCGGCCGCAGCGCGGCGACCCGGCGCTCCAGCTCCGGCACGTTGCCCGCCTTCCACGCGCCGGAGCAGCGGACCGTCCCGTCGGCTCCCTGCGACAGGGTCGCACTCTCGGATGAATGGGATGCCATGAGTTTCGACCGGCGCTCGGCATCGGCCGGATGACGCTCCGTTGGCCGGACGCCGAAGGCCGGAAGGCGCAGGCCCGCTCCATCATACAACATCGCGCGGCGGATTCCATTCGACGGGGCGGCCGCCGGGGATCAAAAGGAACGGGGAAACTTCAGCACCGTGCCGGGCTCGATCATTTGGTCGAGCCGCACCTGGTTCAGAATGGCGAGATCCTCCGGGGTCATTTCGCCGGGAGCGCCCCGGGGGATCAAGGCGCGAAACCGTGCCGGGCGGGAGACGCGCAGCGTTGCGAGGCGCACGGGTTGGCGGCTCAGCATGGCCGGGTCTCGCAGCTCTCCGAAGCCCTCCATCGTCCGCAGGAATACGCCCCGGAACGCGCCGAAAGCTTCCGGAGAGGTATAGCCGACGAAATGGTAGACGTTTCCGCCGAACTCGACGAAATAAGCGAGCAGCCTCGCGACCCGCCCGTTCTGCATCTTCGCATCCGCCAGCAGGGCGACGGCGGGAAGCCCGTTCGAGCGCGCTCGGCGGTTGTCGAGAACACGCAGTCCGCCTTGCCGGGCGAATCGCGCAGCGGCCGCCTCGGGCGATTTTTCAGGGGATGACGCAAAGCCGAGGATCGCGCGCCTGGCGCCTTCGACCATGATCACCTGTGCAGGCTGGTTCACGACGCGGAAGCCACGCGGGACGGGAAAGCGAAAGCGCAGATCCGGATGGTAAAAGACGTCGCGCTCGACGAACCCGTGTCGCGGATCTTCCCCCAACACCATGCCGTCGATCGCGTCGAAGTACCGGCCGTCCCGCGGGCGCTCGCTCCGCCGGCCGCTGCTCCACTGCCGGATTCGGGCGATCCTGTCTCCTGGATTGGGGTGCGTCGACAGAAAATTGGGCAGCCCCTGACCTTCCTTCTCCTGCATTCGATCGAGGGATTCAAAGAGTCCCGTGACCGCGGTCGGGTCGTATCCGGCGAGCGAGGTGTACTCCACGCCGAGGCGGTCCGCCTCCAGCTCGTCCTCGCGGCTGTAGCGGAGAAAGATCAGCTGCGCCGCGGCTCCTCCGAGGTTGAGAATCTGTTCTGCGGGCAGGCCGACGATCTGGCCGATGAGCGCGCCTCCCAGGAGAAGCCCCTGTCCGAGCTGTTGCTGCCACGCCTGGCGCGACGCATGGCGGGCGCTCACGTGGCCGATTTCGTGCGCCAGAACCGAGGCGAGCTGATCCTCGCTGTTCAAGTGAGCGAGCATTCCGCGGGTGACGTAGATGTGCCCTCCGGGAAGCGCCATGGCGTTGATCACGGGGCTGTCGAGGATCTGGAAGGTGACCGGGGTGTTGCGAATCTCGGGGTCCGTTTCCGGCCGCCGGAGATGGCTTCGCGCCAGGACCCGTCGTCCGACTTCCTCGACATAGCGTTCGAGCCCCGGGTCGCGATAGAGGCCGAAGGCCGCGGCCACCTCCTTGCTCGCCTTGCGGCCGAGATTGACCTCCTGCTCCCAGCTGTAGCCGAGATAACGCTTTTCCCCCGTGGCGGGTATGACGCCGGTCGTACAGCCGGCGTAGAGCAGGATCGGGAGAAGGAAAAGGAACGCGGGAAACCACCCCTTGCGGATCAAATCCTGCCGCATCGCGACGAGCGTGCCCCTCCTGTGCCCTCAGGTGCGCCTTCATTCTGTAGAGGATTTCCGGCCGCTTGTCCAGGCGGATCGAGAGGCGCCGTGCCGCACGGCGCTGTTCCTTTGCGCGAAATCGTGCGCAGCGCCTCAAAAGCCGCACTTCTCGCAGCGCGGTGGGAAGTCGAGCGCGCCGGCTTCGGGATCGCTTCCGCGCCTCCCCTGGCCATTCCCGCAACGACTCGAGCGGCGGGCGGAAGACCTCCTCTCCCTTTGCCGCGCTCCGGCTCCGAAGCTCGGTTCTTTCGGCAGTGGAGAAATCTCGACGGACTCCGCGAGGATCGCCGCGGCCGTAACCGGATTGCGTCACACGTTCCGCCTGTCCCGGTTGTTGTTCCGTCAGGACCGAGTCAGCGCGACCGCTCCCGATTTCGCGGATTTTCCCTCCGTGCCTGTAGGGCAACCCCTGCATCGAGGGTGCCGTAGCGCCGCCCGCCGCAACACAAGAACCATGTTTCGGTAGCTTACCCGGCCTCCCGCCGATGGCATGGGGCTTGCCCGTACGCAAAAAGGACTTATCTTTTATGGCGTCCAATTCTCCTGAAGCCGCCAGCCGGCCGCAACGGCGCTGGAGTTCCGGCTTCGCTTTTTTTCACGCAGTGATCAGGAAACGCGCGTCCTGCTTGAGCCTGGCGCTCTTTCTCCTTGCGCCCCCTGCGTTCGGCAACGCCCGTTTCGGCTTCGACGAGGTGTCGCGGATCGCCCGGAAGCTTGCCGCGGAGGCGTTCCGGCCGCCGCAGCAGATCCCCGATTTCCTGAAGCAGGTGACCTACGACGAGTACCGCGACATTCGTTTCCGGACCGAGCACTCGTTGTGGCGCGATTCCGGGGGAAATTTTCAGATCCAGTTCATCCACCCCGGCCTCTATTACACCCACAGCGTGGGCATCAACGTCCTGAACGAAAACGGCGTCTACAAGGTGCCGTTTTCCCCGAAGCTTTTCGACTACGGCCGCAATAAATTCGGCAGCCGCGTTCCCGTCGACCTCGGGTTTGCCGGCTTTCGCATCACTTACCCGTTCTACAGACGGAGCGAGCAGAATCACGTGCTGGTGTTCGCCGGCGCCAGTTATTTTCGCGCAGTGGCGAGGCATCAGGTCTTCGGGCTTTCCGCCCGCGGCCTGGCGATCGATACCGGACTTCCGACCGGCGAGGAATTTCCCAGTTTCAGGGAATTCTGGATCGAGCGCCCGGCCAGGTCGGCGCAGCGAATCCGCCTCTACGCCTTGCTCGACAGCCCGAGCCTCGCGGGAGCTTACGAATTCGTGTTACGGCCCGGCGATCGAACCGTCGTCGAGGTGCGGGGGCGTCTCTTCGAGCGCAGGCGGGTGCGCGAGCTGGGAATCGCCCCTCTGACCAGCATGTTCCTTTTCGGGGAAGAGAAGGCGCGGACCGGCGACTGGCGTCCCGAGGTCCACGACTCCGACGGCTTGCTGATCGCCTCCAGCACGGGCGAGTGGATCTGGAGGCCGCTCGTGAACCCGGAACGATTGCGCGTGAGCTATTTCCACGTCGACAACCCGCGCGGCTTCGGGCTGCTCCAGCGTGACCGGCGATTCCAGAGCTACGAGGACCTCGAAACCCGTCCCGAGCTGCGCCCCAACGCCTGGATCAAGCCGATCGGCAACTGGGGATCCGGATACGTCAAGCTCGTCGAGATTCCGAGCCCGAAGGAAATCAACGACAACATCGTCGCCTACTGGATCCCGAAGTCTCTGCCGCAGGTGGGCCAGCCGATCGACTTCGCCTATCGCATCCAGTTCCAGAGCGAGGACCCGCTGGAACCGTCTTCCGGCCGGGCCACCGCCACGCGTATCGGCAGAGGCGACCGGGAGGATCTGCTGCGTTTCGTCGTCGATTTCGACGGCGGGAAACTGCGGGCGCTTTCAGCGGGCGCTCCGGTTCGGGCGGTCATCAGCGTCGGAGCCGACGGCCAGCTCGTCCAGCAGAACGTCTTCAAGAACCCGGTCACGCGCGGCTGGCGAGCGGCGTTTCAAATCAGGCCGCCCGGCGACAAGCCGCTCGAGCTCCGCGCGTTCCTGCAAAACGGCGGCGACACGCTGACCGAGACCTGGGCGTACCGGGTCGATCCATAGTTCAAGGAGAAGCAGGGGTTCATGGGCAGTTCGGACAGCCGCAACCGGTCGGACAATCTCGGAGTGTGGCGTGACGGCCGTGCGGCCGAACGCTGGCTCCGCTGTCACGGGGATTCGCGCCGGACCGGCATCGAGCCATGGTCGCTCACGAGCGACGGCCAGCGCCACGGCGAACCGCACTCCGGGGAGCGAAGGAAACCCAGGCCGATCTCGATGCCGGCGATCCACCGGATATCGATTTCCCCGCCCCGGATGGAGAGAAACCCGATCCGGCGCCTGTGGCGCGCGCTCGCCCGTGCGACGCTCCGAACGCCGTTGGAGAAGCCGGCGGCGCCGGAGGCGAGACCCCACTGGCAGCGGCGCGTCCGGCGCCGGCGGGCCATGCTGGCGCTTCTGATCTCATCGCAGACGGTTCTCGCCAGCTGGTCGCTGACGCAGACCTTTCCCTATCCATGGCTCGACCGATCCGAGCTGATGCTCGTTACGCTTTTCGGTGTTCTGTTCTCCTGGATCTCGCTCGGCTTCTGGACGGCCGTTGCCGGCTTCGCCACGCTGTGGAAACACGGCACCCGGACGGTGACGGCGGGGCTCGAGCGCGGGAGCGAGCGGGCTCCGCTGCGCTCGCGAACGGCGGTTCTGATGCCGATTTGCAACGAAAACGTGGAGCGCGTTTTCGCGGGCCTGGAAGCCGTCTATCGCTCGCTCGAAGCCACGGGAGAGATCGACCGCTTCGACTTTTTCGTGCTCAGTGACACCTCGGATCCGGACATCCAGGTGGAGGAAGAGCTCGCCTGGGCCCGTGCGTGCCGCCGACTGGGAGCTTCCGGCCGCCTTTTCTACCGGCACCGCAGGGCCAGGATCAAGCGGAAGAGCGGCAACATCGCGGATTTCCTGCGCCGCTGGGGAAGGGATTACGACTACATGGCGGTCCTCGACGCGGACAGCGTGATGAGCGGCGAGACCATCGTCCGCATGGCGCGGACGATGGAGCGCAACCCGCGCGTCGGCATTCTCCAGTCGCTGCCCGCTACCGTTAACCGGGAATCGCTCTTCGCCCGCGTCCAGCAGTTCGCCAACCGGGCGTACGGGCCGATGCTCGCAGCCGGCCTTTATTTCTGGCAGCTCGGCGAAAGCTGCTATTGGGGCCACAACGCGATCCTGCGCATCGCGCCGTTCATCGCTCACTGCGGCCTGCCGCGCCTGCCGGGAAAGCCTCCGCTCGGCGGGGAAATCCTGAGCCACGACTTCGTCGAGGCCGCGCTGATCGGCCGTGGGGGCTGGGAAGTGTGGCTTTTCTGCGAGCCGTCCGGTAGCTACGAGGAAACGCCCCCCACATTGCTCGACGAGCTGAAGCGCGACCGGCGGTGGTGCCAGGGAAACCTGCAGCACCTGAAATTGCTGGCGGGCGACGGAATCCGGGGCGGACATCGCGACGTCTTCCTCATGGGCGTGATGTCCTACGTTTCGGCGCTGCTGTGGTTCCTGTTTCTCGTGCTGTGCACCGCCGAAATCACCGCCGACGCGCTCCTGCCGCCCAGCTACTTCTCGCCGCAGCCCGCGTTGTTTCCGCTCTGGCCCCGGTGGAATCCGCAGTGGGCGATCGCGCTGGTCGGCACGACCGCCGTGCTCCTGCTGCTCCCGAAGCTCCTCGCCCTCGCGCTGATCGTCCGGCAGCGCCGCGCCGATCTTTTCGGGGGAGCCGCGGCGCTTTGCGCCAGCGTGGCGCTGGAGATCGTGATCTCGATGATGCTCGCGCCGGTCCGGATGTGGTTCCACAGCAAGTTCGTCGTCGCCACGCTCCTCGGTCGCCGGATCGCGTGGGGGAGCCAGCGGCGCGAGGACTGCGAGATCGGCTGGGGGGAAGCCCTCCGCTACCACGGGACGTCGATGCTCTTTTCCCTTCTCTGGATCGGCATCGTGACGCGGGTAAATACGCTCTATGGCTGGTGGCTCGCGCCCGTAGCGGCCTCGCTGTTGCTCTCGGCGACGCTCTCCGTCTATTCGAGCCGCGTCGCCCTGGGCCGCCGCTTCAGGCGCTGGCGCCTGTTCGTGATTCCCGAAGAATCGGCGCCGCCGCCCGTTCTGCTCGACCTCGAGAAGACTCTGGCGGAGCTGCAAGCGCAGCGGGCCGATGCCCGCGGATTCGCCCGTGCCGTCATGGATCCGTACGCCAACGCCCTTCACCTCCGTCTTCGCGGCCGGGCGGGAAGCGTTCCGCGGCCGCTGAATCGGGGACTGCTGTCGAAAGCGCTCAGGCTGGGACTGGAGACGCTTACCGCGGCCGAGAAAAGAAGGCTGCTTTGCGACCCGGGGAGCATGCGCGCCCTGCACGCGCTCTTCACCGGCCGCCACGGTCGACGCCGCCCGCCGGGAGCTTCGGTGCTTGCGGCGCGGGCCAGCGCGAGCGCTCCGTCCGGGGAGGGCGACAAGCTCGCCGGGTGAGAGGCCGGGATGTATCTGGAGTACTTCGGTTTTCGCGAGCGGCCGTTCAGCGTGACGCCGGACCCTGGGTTTTATTACGAGAACGAGATCTATCGGGAGGCGTTTGCGGGGTTGCGCTACGGAGTGGAGCAAGGCAAGGGGATCGTGGTGCTCGTGGGGGAGGTCGGGACGGGCAAGACGATGCTGTTGCGGCGGCTGATGGGAGCGCTGGCAGAGGACGTCGATGTGGCCTGCGTGAGCGGGGTGAGCGGCCAGGTCGGATTCCACGAGTTGTTGCGCGAGATAGGAGGGGAGCTTGGGTTGGGGAACATGGGCGAAGGGTGGAGGGCGGCATGGGGCTGTTTGCGGGAATATTTGGCGTCCCGGGCGCGCAGGGGTCGGCGGGTGGCGCTTTTGATCGACGAGGCGCAGGAGCTGAGCGAGGAGGCGTTGGAGGGGCTCTGCCTGCTGAGCAATCTCGAGACAGAAAAGGAAAAGCTCTTGCAGATGGTGCTGGCGGGACAGCCGGAGCTGGAGGAGCGGTTGGCGGGAGCGGACATGCGGCAGTTGCGGCAGCGGGTGGCGTTGTGGTTGCGGTTGAAATCCCTGGGAGAAGCGGAAGTCGACAGCTACATCGGCATGCGCCTCAGGCGGGCCGGGTGCGGGCGAGAAGCGCTTTTCGATCGGGGGGCGGTCCGCGCGGTGTGGAAATACAGCCGCGGGGTGCCGCGGCTGATCAACCTGCTTTGCGATCAGGCACTGGTCACCGGGTACGCCACAACGCGGCAGCGAGTGAGCCGGGCGATGGTGGAGGAGGCAGCCGTCGATCTTCGCCTGCTTCCCGGTGCGAAAAAAGCCGCTCCGGCCGACACGCAGCCGTCGCCAACCTCTCTTCTCTCCGTGGAGGCGGGGGAGGGAAGGAGGGAGTTCCCGGAATTCGAGGCGACGGTCGCCGGCCGGCGGCGGCGGGGAGACCGTGCGGCGCTCTGGAGCGGGACGGCTGCGGCGGTCGCGACCGCGGTCGCAGGCGCCATGCTCTATCCGAGCTTCGACTCCGCGCTCTCCGATCTCAGCCGGCGCCTGGCGCAGGCGAGAGTCGACCGCGACGCGCCGCTCTCTGTTCCGCCCGGCGCGAGCACGCTTCGGGAAGCGGAACACCAGGCCCCTGTTCCCGCCCAACGCGAGATCCCGACGGAGTCGCTGTCCGATTCTGCAGCCGTCGCGGCGCCGAAGGATTCAACTGCGGAACGTGGGGCCCCAGCCCGGCCTTTCCCGGCGGACGATAAAAACGATGGCTCGGCTTCCGCGGAGGACCTGGCGCGGCGCGCGATCGCGAACCGGGCGATCGAAGGGGTCAGGGTCTCCGTCAAGGACGGCATCGCCCGTCTCGAGGGGCGCGTGGCGACCGAACGCCAGAAGCAGGCGGCGCTGCGGGCGGTGCGCGCGGTGCCGGCTGTCACGTCGGTTATCGACCGGGTTGCCGTCGAATCCGCCCCGCGAGTCGACCTCGAGCGCGGAGACGAGCGGCTGGAATTCGAGATCCTCAAGGCGATCCATGCCCGGGCCGTCCGCGGTGTCGAGGTGTCGGTTACCGGGAGCACGGCTTACCTGAGCGGCCGGGTCGCATCCGACAGTCAGAGGGCCGCAGCCGTGAGCGCCGCCCATGGGGTATCCGGCATCCGCAAGGTGCACGACCGGATCGCGGTCGGCACCGAACGGTCGGCGCTCGACGTCGAGCCCGCGCGCTGAAGCCGAGGGTCTCCGGCGACTATTTCCCGTAGAGCCGGCTGATGAAGCCGCTGTCCTCGAGCTCCTTTAAGAATCGCGGCTCGACGAATCGGCGGGGGTCCGCGCCTTTGGCCTTCGGGTTGTTCTTGGCCAGGTCCTCGAGCACGGCTTCCACTCCCCTGGTGGTCGGGTAGGGAACGCGCGCCATGAACTTCACGGCATACGCGCTGTAGGCTTCCTCCAGAGCCTCCGCGTCCTGGGTTCTCATGAGCCTGGCGATCGTCCTGAGGCTCGCTTCCTTGTTGGTCTTGTAGAAATGAATGCCCTCGACGAAAGCCGAGACCACGCGGCGCACCAGCTCTTCTTTCTTCCGGATCACGGCGCGGGTGGTGCCGAGCGAGGTACCGACGTAGTCGACGCCGAAGTCGACGAGAGCGGCGAGCCGCTGAAAGCCTGCCTTCTGGGCCCGGGTCGTCAGCGGGGGCTGGATGAGGATAGCGTCCACGCGCCCGGCCTGGAGCGCCAGGTAGCGGTCGGGTGGACCGCCGATCGAGATGAGGTTCACCGATTTTTCCGGATCGAGATTCCATTTTCTCAACGCGACGGTCGCCGCGTAGTGGTCAGCCGAGCCGGGCCGGGCGATGCCGATCCGCTTGCCCCTGAGATCGGAGGGTTTCGTGATCGACGGGTGCGTGAAGACCGCGTGCTCGAGGGTGTTCACGAACGTCATGAGGAGCACGGTATCCGCGCCTCCGAGATTGGCGGCGACCGAGGCCGGGCCGGCGAAGATGTTGAAGTCGACGCTCCCCGAGATCAAGGCCGCCGTGTTGGTGGGCCCGCCGACGATGTAAATGATGCGCGGTTCGAGGTTGTACTTCCTGAAGATGCCGGCGTCCCGGGTGACGAACAGGATCGCCTGGGATGCCGAGAGCGCGCTGTGGGCGATGTCGACGATTTCCTGCGATCGCGCGTCCGCATGGAAAAGCGTCCAGAAGACGAACACCAGGATGGCCCGCGGCTTCACGGTTTCTTCCTCCTTTCGCCGTCGCGGGCGGTCCGGCCGGAGCCCGCGGTGTTGTCCATCAGAAATTTCACGAGAAACGGCCACACCTGCGTCGCGTCCGCCTGCACCTCCGCGTAGACGCCGTCGGGCGCCGCCTTGCGCCAGGACTCGTTTTCCGAATAGGTGCACCCTGACAGATGGCCGAAGTGCGGCCGGTCGGGGCAGATGCGAATGCCGTAGTGGAAGCGGCGCTCCGGATAGATCGCTCCCAGCCGCTCGTTGATGATCTCGATCAAGGGGGCGACGTTCTGGACGTTGTTGCGCGGCACGCCGCCGCCGATCGTGAAGATGCCGAATCGCTTCGCCCCGGTCACCAGGCGAATCAGCTCCCTGCTGTCGATCTCGTGGTCGATCAGGATCGGCTTGCGGCCGCGCCGGCGGCGCTTGAGGTTGTGGATGTAGAGATCGTTTCCCAGCTCCGAGTCGACGAAGGCGGGAACGAAGACCGGAACGCCGTGCTGGTAGGCGGACTTCAGGATGCCGCGCTCCCGCGGAAACCGGCGCGCGAGGTATCGCCCGATGTGCCGGTTCAGGATCGCGGGGCTGATCGGGCGTGATCCGTCGATCGGCTCGATCACCTTGCCGATCACCTCTTCGACGCTGTCGAGGTTGGTTTCCGGTTCCAGGGTGTCGGTCACGCGATTCAGGCGGTGGCGCGCCAGCGTCGTGTCGTCGTAGGACGGATCGTACTTGTAGTGCTTGAGCCCGATCGACGACACCAGGCCGTGAGCCATGAGCGCGCCCGTGGAGGTGATCGCGTCGATGAAACCGTGCTCGATCATGTCGCAGATCACCAGGTCCATCTTGCCGACCGTCATCGCTCCGCTGACGGTCAGGAAGCGGAGACAGTCGCGATCCTGCACCATCCGCTGCAGCGCGGTTGCCGCCCGAGCGACCTGCGAAGCGACGCCGCCGTAGGCGCCGAGGCTCGCGAGCAGCCGACCCGCCGACCAGCGCCGCCCGTCCAGCCATTCCGTAAGCGCGCAGTCGATCACCGGAAGCACCAGCCGCGGATCGGCGAAGACCGCGTCGGGAAAGTAGCCGTCCCGGATCTGGCCGGGGCGGGCGAGATCGAACTGATTGATGAACAGCGCGCGCGAGGGCTTGCGGTAGACCGCGTCGGCGTGCCGTTCAGAGAATCCGCCGACCACCAGCACCGTCTCCTTGCCGCTTGCGCGCCGGGCGTACTGTTCGGGCCGGAGGATCTTGCGGCACCAGCCGCGCTCGACGAAGCGCGCGAGAAGACGGCCCAGGGGGGAATCCGGCAGGCCGTCGTAGATCACCAGAGGCCGCTCGCGGTCGAGGATCAACTGGTGCAGAGTCGTCGCCATCTCTCCCAGCATGCGCGCTCCGAAGGCGCAGTGGCGCATCGCGGCGACGATATCTCCTGCGCTGGCGCATCGGCGCAGATCCAGCGATCTCAACTCCTCGAATTTCAGCCCCACGTGTCTTCCTCGCGAAGTTTTTGCTTCGTAACACGGGGGTTGCCCGCAGTCAATTATTGCAACGTTCGTCGACCTATCGCCGCTTCGCCGTTCAATCGAGCACCGGCGTTTAATCGAAGTGGCCCGATCGTCGCCTCCGCTGCGCAGGGGAGGCGGTGCGGCCAGGGTGCCCGCGTCGACGGCAACCTGAATCCGGGATCGACGCGAAGAAGTGGAAACCGCACAGCGGCTCCCGTGGAAGGCTTGCGCCAACAGGGCCGACCCTTTAACCTGAAACCACATGCGCGATCAATCGCTTTCACGGCCGGCTCCGATTACGCCGGAACCTGCCTTCGCTGGCCGCTGCAAGCGTGCGGGCGCGGCGCTCCTTTTCCTTTTGCTCTTCCTGCTTTGGCGCTGGACCCCGCTCGCCGCCTGGATCGATCCCGCGGCAATCGCCGCGTGGCAGGAGTCGATCCGAAATGATCCGGCGGCCGCGTACGTGGTCGTCGGCGCCTACGTCCTCGCCAGCCTCGCGTTCGTTCCGGCGACGGCTCTGACCCTCGCGACCGTCATGACCTTCGGGCCGATCGCGGGAAATCTCTACGCGCTGGCCGGGTGGCTCGTCAGCGCCGCAGTCGCCTTTACCATCGGGCGGCTCGCGGGCCGGGAAGTGCTGGAGGGCTTTACCGCTCCGCGGTTGAAGTCCGTCATCCGCCACGCGGCACGCCGCGGCTTTCTCACGGTCCTCGTGCTCCGGCTGCTGCCTGTCGCGCCCTTTACCCTGGTGAACCTTTTCGTCGGCGCCGCCGGGATACGCTTCGCCGACTTTTTCGGCGCCAGCCTGCTGGGTCGCATTCCGGGCTGGCTCGCGCTTACCTTTGCCAGCGTCCAGCTCGAAGCCGCTTTTGCCTCCGGGGATCCCGGACCGTGGGTTCTTCTCGGGCTGCTCGCGGTCGTCCTGCCTCCGGCGGCCGCCTTCGTCGGCCGGCGCCTGGGTCTCGAAGATCGCCTTGCGCCGGACCGCGGCTCCGGCGGCGACACCCATCCTTGACTTCGGACGCCGGGCGCGGCTAGCTAAGAGCTATTTGTGAGCTCGTTGGCGCCCAGGCATCGAAACGGGACCGCTTGGGCGAGCCTCTTACGGACTCACTGATGATTCGGGTCCGCGGCCTTGGGTTCCGGGTCGGCTCTTCTTCGAACGGGACGCGCCAGCCGGCAGCCACGGACCCCACCTTACTTGTGTGGAGCATCGTATGA
This sequence comes from Candidatus Zixiibacteriota bacterium, assembly GCA_035574315.1. NCBI lineage: Bacteria > Pseudomonadati > Candidatus Zixiibacteriota > Candidatus Zixiibacteriota bacterium. Next base: position 59,168 of record DATLYW010000037.1, on the reverse strand, counting down.
GCGGAGCGCTCGCCGGGATACGGATCATCGAGATGGCAAGCTACGTAACGGGGCCTTTTGCCGGCCAGCTGTTGGCCGACATGGGCGCGGAGGTGATCAAGATCGAGGAACCCGAGCGCGGCGACCCGTTCCGGGGGTGGGGCGATCGCAACTACTCCGCGACGTTTTGCAGCCTCAACCGCAACAAGAAGAGCGTCACGCTCGACCTCCGGCGGGATGAGGCCCGTGCGGTGGCGCTCCAGCTCGCGGCGCGCGCGGACGTCCTCATCGAGAATTTCCGCCCCGGAACCATGGACAAGCGCGGCCTCGGTTACGACCACGTGCGCGAGGTCAATCCCGAGATCATCTATTGCTCGATTTCCGGGTTCGGGCAAAAGGGGCCGTACCGGGACCTGCCCGGCTACGACACGATCGGTCAGGCGCGAAGCGGGCTCCTCAGCCTGCTCACGGATCCGGACAGGCCTCAGGGTATGGGGATCTCGTTTTCCGATCACCTCACCGGGATCTACGCCTGTTACGGGATCCTCGCCGCCCTGGTGCATCGAATGGCGACCGGCAAAGGACAGCGGGTGGAGACGTCGTTGCTGCGCGCTTCGATCTCGTTCGTCGGCGAAAACGCCGCGCGCTATTTCGAGACCGGACACGTGCCGCGACGCGCTCACCGGACCAGGACCGCCGGAGTCTTCGCGTTTGTCGACTCCGAAGGGCGGCCGTTCGTCCTCCACATGTCCTCGCCGGACAAGTTCTGGCGCGCCATGTTTCAGGTGGCCGGCAGGCCGGAGTGGGCCGACGATCCCCGTTTTCGCGATCGCAAGGGCCGTATCGAAAACCACGACGCGTTGTCGGAGATGCTACAGGAGATCTTTCGCGGTGGCCGCCGGGAGGACTGGCTGCAGAAGCTCCAGGCCGCGGACGTTCCCGCGGCCCCGCTCAACACGCTGGACGAGGTCTTCGCCGATCCCCAGGTGCGGGAGTACGGCTTTCCCGTGGAAGTCGAGCACCCGCGGATGGGCAGGGTAAAAATGGTTGGCAGCGCGGTCGACCTCAGCCGCACGCCGCCGCGTATCGACCGGCCGCCGCCCGTCCTGGGCGAGCACACCGAAGAAGTCCTCAAAGCGCACGGCTACGACGACGCCGCGGTCGCGGACCTTCGGGCCAAGCGGGTCATTTGACCGGCCCCTGTGGCGTCATGCGTCATCCGAGCCTGATACCGCTCTCGCACGACCACCACCACGGTCTGGCGCTGGCGCTTCGCTGCCGCAAGCAGGCGCTCGGACAGATCCGCCCGGCGGGAGCCGAAGGGGTGCGGCAGCGGGTGCGGGAGGCGCGCGAGTTCTACGAGCGCAATCTCGTCCCTCATTTCTGCGCCGAGGAGAAGGTTTTGTTCCCCTGGCTGCGCGCGCGGGCGGCCGACAGCGGAGCCCTGATCGACCGGCTCGTCGCGGAGCACCGGCGACTCGCCGCCGCCTTCGAGGCGCTCGAGGAAACCGGCGACGCGGCCAGGCGCCTGTTCGACCTCGGAGACCTCCTCGAGCGGCACATCCGCGCGGAAGAACGCCAGCTTTTCCCGCTCTACGAAAAGAACGTCCGCGGGGAAGAGGGGGACAGGATCGGCGGGGAGATCGAAAGAGCGCTGGAACGCGGCGCGAAGGTCAGTCCATGAGCTTGAGCAGCACGTGCCGGCGGTTCCTGGTATGCGGCCGCACCTGCGACGGCCAGCGTCCCTTCTCGACCGCTTCGTCCCAGGCCTTGCTGGTCAGGACCTCGGGGCTTTCGAGCTCGTAAATCGCCGTATATTTCGGCTCGTTTTCCAGTCGGATCGTCTTGCGCTCCCCGCCGATGTTCATCGTCAGCTCTTCGCGGCGGTAGCGCTTGATCGAAACAACTCCCGGGACCTGGCTCAAATAGGGAACGTGCTCCCGGTCGTACACCTCGTTGAACAGCGCCTCGTAATCGGGGTCCACGTCCATGCTTGCGATCATGATGTACTTTGCCTGTCCGGCCATGCGCGACTCCTCGTCGGCCCGCGGCGAGCCGAAGTCGATCTCAAGTGCCCAGGAAGCTCGCGATCTCGGGCGCCGGAGACTTGATCTCGACGACGATCGAGTTCTCCAGCCCCTCGACTGCGTGGGGCACGCCCTGCGGATGGCGGCAGACGTCCCCCGGGCCCAGAATGTATTCTTCCTGGCCCACGGTCATCTTGACCTTGCCCTTGACCACATAGGCGAGCGACTCGTGGGAGTGAACGTGAAGCGGGGCGCCGACGCCGGGCTCGTAGTGGATTTCGAGAAGCGTCATCTCGTCGCCTTTGATCAGGGGCTTGACGAGCAGCTCGCCTCGCATCGGCTTTCCTTCGATCGTCTTGACCGTCAAAGCCCGCACGTCGGCGTTTCGTGAGAGAATCATAGCGGCTCCTTGCGCGTCGGCTCCGCCTCGCGGAGCACGTCGCGGATTCTAACGGCGGCGTCCGGCCAAGTCAACGCCGCTCCCGCCGGGTATCAGCTCGGGGAATTGCGCGAGCATCGCCTCGGGAGGCATGGCCCTCAGCGGCACGCCCAGCTCCTGCGCCATCATGACGGCGTTGGCCGCCGCGCTGGCGCGCGCGTGGTTGTTGAAGAACACGAAGGACGCGCGCAGGCCCGGGCGCGACGAGGCGTTTGCGATCTTCGCCGCGAGCTGGCGGATCTCGGCGCGCGAGTAGCAGTAGTCGTAGCGCTCCCAGCTTTCCGAGTGGCGCCACCATGTCCTGGCGTTGCGGCCGTGGGCGCGAAAATAAAACAACGAACCGACCGGCTCGAAGGGCTGGCGGATCGAAGCGGCGAACTTCGGTTCGTCGATTACGATCCAGGCCGCGCGATGGCGCTCGACGATCTCGCGGGTCTTCTCCAGCTCGTCGCTCCAGCTCTTGTGGCGCAGCTCGATCGCCTTGGGACAGTATGGAAACAGCGAGAGCGTGGACTCCAGGCGCTCCAGGTTCTGCGGCGCCCGGTCGAAGCTCGGAGGATATTGCAGAACCAGCGCGCCGAGCTTGCCGGCGTCCTGCAGGGGGTCAAGGGCGGCGCGCATCTTGTCGACATCCGCCGGACCGACCGGCTCCCAGGACCCGGCGGACGAACCGTGCCCGATTCTCGAAGGGTGCGTGAACTTCTGCCAGAGCTTCAGGGTGAAAAGGAAATCGCGCGGGGTCTTGCTCGCCCAGGCGGCGGCGGTCCGCTCAGAAGGCGGCCCGTAAAAGCTCGAGTTGATCTCGACGGTCGTGAAGATCCGCGCGTAGTATTCGAGAGGGTCCCAGCGGCTCGGCATTCCTTCGGGATAAAACGCGCCGAACCAGCCCTTCGGAGGCGGGCCGGGATAGGCGTATCCGCAGGTGCCGATCCGAATATCGGTTCCCATGACTGGCCAGAACTGGGGATCCGACGCGCCGCGGAAGGACCAGGCGCAATCCCGACGGAAAAGGGGCAAACCGACCCGTTGCCCCTTTTTGCTGCTTTTAGGAGACTACCAGCGGTTGCGCCCGCTGCGGTTTCCGTGGGTCCGGCCGTCGCGGCCGGCATCCCGCCGGACCAGCGGTTTCGCTTCGTTGACCGTCAGCGTGCGTCCCTCGAGCTCCGTTCCGTTGAGCGCCTGGATGGCGCTTTGCGCCTCCGCGCCGCTGCTCATCTCGACAAAGCCGAAGCCGCGAGACTGGCCGGTGAACTTGTCCGCGATCACCGCGGCGGATTCCACCGTCCCGTGGCTGGCGAAGATTTCCTGCAGCTGGTCGCTCGTTACCGAGTACGGCAAACCGCCGACGTACAATTTGTTACTCATGTTCTCCTCCTTGAAAGAGAGAATTAAGGCGTCTGTACCCTGAGACTAGAAGCTAATTGGAGCAGAACAGGAGTTTCGCGAGGAAACCGAGCTCTGGTCGGTGTCCGTTAGGTTTCTTTTCGCAAGGAGAGACCGAATCCGGCCTTCGCGATCGCATGCTCCTCATCAGAAGGCCGTATACTGAAGAAGATGATGCACTATACGCGGTCCGGCGCCCGTTGTCAAACGATCGTTTTTTGCCTGTGCCTGGCGGGCCAAGCGTTGACAAAACGCCGCGAAAGGCCTACGCTGGGACCGTTCGCAAATTTCAAAGCGAGACTCGCCGATCAAAACAATCGCCGAAACGCCAAAGGCCGGCGGCGCCTGCCTCCGGCTCCCCGAATCGGGTTGCACCCCGGCGCGACCCTTCGTCCCGAACGGCACAGACATTCCGTCCGCGTCGTTCTAAGCGTATCCGAAGCAGGACGCTCCTGCAGGAAGGAGAGAAAGATGATCAAAGACGGTTCCGTCGTGAGCTTCGAGTACACGCTCTCGGACGAGGAGGGAAACGTCCTCGAGACGAACGTGGGGGAGGAGCCCGTGACCTACACGCACGGGCGGCATGAGATCATCCCCGGGTTGGAGAACGGGATGTCGGGGATGGAAATCAACGAAAAGAGGCGCCTGCGGGTCCAGCCCGAGGACGGCTACGGTCCCGTGCACGCCGATTACTTCAAGGAAGTGCCGCGAGACGAGATTCCCGCGAGCGGCCTGATCGTCGGCACCGTGCTGCGCGCTCGCGGGCCGCACGGCGAGGATTTTTCCGTGCGGGTTCACGAGATCAAGGATCATACCGTGGTCCTCGATCTCAACCACCCGCTGGCGGGAAAAGTGCTGAACTTCGAGGTGCGGGTGCTGAGCATCGAGCCGGGCGAGGCCGAATGAGCCGCCGCGCCGTGGCGCGCGAGAACCGGCGCGCGGACCTGCGTCACGCCCGCCGCGCCGCCCGGATGTTGTAGCGGATCACCAGGTTACCGGTCTGTCCATTCGCGGGTTCCCGCAGCACGGCGTCGCCCGCGCGCATCATCCGGATCATCACGTCCCAACACACCGGCATCGTCTGGTTCGCGTTCAGATTTGCGTCGACCTGGCGGTGAAGCTGATCGGATTCGACATCGATGTAGGGCTGGCCGTTCTGCCGGGCGCTGTTCAATATGGCGGTCAACCGGTTCTGAAAATCCCAGGCACTGGGACGCATGTCGCTCTCCTTTCGGGGGGCGTACATTACTTCGCACCCAACATACTTCAGCGCTTCGCGAAAAGCTACGGCGCCGCAAAAATTTTTCGTTAACGTAAAGCTCCGGGCGCCGCCCGAGCGGGCCTCTGCGCCGTTTCCGCCTCGAGACGGGGTTTTCGTCCTTCGCCCGCTCCGAGGAGAGCTTTAAAACCTCTGTAACCCTTTGATTTCTCTACATCTGCATCGCCAATTATTTGGGCATTCCGAGCGCAGCCGCTTCCATCGCAGAGGCCCGCTCCGGCGAACACCGGGTTGTGAACAACTTATCCACAAGTTTTGTGAATTCCGCTGTGGATCGCCGAAGCGAACGTCGGCGGTACCCGCGGCCTTTTGCATTTGACACGGTCGCCGGTTTTCGAATAGGAAAGGAAACCGCCGGCGAAAATTTGACAGAAACCGCGAGGAGAGATCATGAAAGTACATTTGCGGCGCCTCCTGGCCGCCGCTGGCTGCTGTGCAGCGCTTGCGGCCGTGCCGGCACCGGCACAAGAAGCGTTCTACCGGGGGAAGAGCATCCGGTTGATCGTCGCGTTCAGCCCCGGCGGAGGCTTCGACACCTACAGCAGGGCGATCGGCCGCCATCTCGGTAAGCACATTCCCGGGCGCCCCTCCGTGGTCGTAGAGAACATGACGGGAGCGGGCGGCATCATCCAGGCGAACTTCATGTACCAGAGCGCCAGGCCGGACGGCCTGACGATCGGCAACAACATCGGCGGGCTGATCCTGCAGCAGATCATGGGAGCCAAGGGTATCGAATTCGACGGCCGCCGTTTCGAGTATCTCGGCGCCCCTGCGGTCGATCATCCCGTATGCGCCCTCAGCAGGACCTCCGGCGTCACCACCGTCGATGCGTGGTTCGCCGCCAGGGAGCCGGTGAAGCTCGGGGGCGTCGGTCCGGGCGGTACCGCTTCGGACGTCGCCCGAACCCTCAAGGCGGCGTTGAAGCTGCCGATCCAGGTGGTCGACGGTTACAAGGGCACGTCGGACATCCGGCTGGCCGCGGAAAGCGGGGAGCTCGCGGGCGGCTGCTGGGCGTGGGAGTCGATCAAGTCCACCTGGCGTAAAGGGCTGGACTCGAAAGAGGTGGCGGTGGTGATCCAGGCGATGCCGAAAAAACACCCGGAGTTGCCTCACGTGCCCCTGGCGATCGACTACGCCAAAACCCAGGACGCCAAGGACCTTCTCAAATACGCGGTGCACGACATCGCGACGGTTACGCGCCCCTACTTTTTGCCCCCCGGGACCCCCAGAGAGCGGGTGGAAACGTTGAGGCGCGCCTTCCTTGAAACGTACAAGGATCCCGAGTTCCTCGCGGAAGCGCGTAAAGCCAAGCTCGAGGTGGACCCGGTCACGGGCGACGAGATGGAAAGGATCGTCAAGGGCCTTTTCAACCTCGACTCCAGGCAGGTCGCGCGCCTGAAGGAAGTGCTGGTACCGAAGTAGGGTGGTTCGCGAGGGCGCGATATCCGTCATGCGGGCAGTGCGGCGGCTCCGAAGACGGAGCGACCGATGCCGCGGAGATTCGCGCCGCTAGGGGACGGTTCGATAGTTCAAAGGACGGGAGGTCAACAAAAAACAGAAAACAGGAAATCGTTACTGTCCACGTCTCGGACCTCTTTCGGTCGACGTCGATGGACGAGCGAACTCCTTGGGCATTCCTCGGATCGGAATCGGCACGGTCCGTGCCGTGACGGTCTTCGGCGTGTAGACAACAACTTCGCAGAAGGAGACGGTGAGCGATGGCGCCCGCGCGGGACGTGCGAAAAACGGAAAAAGGACAGGGGCTGGTCGAATACACCTTGATCGTTTTTTTCGTCACACTGGTCGTTTGGCTCGGGGTCAAGAACACGGACGTGGGAGCGAGGCTCGCGGATAACTGGAGTAAGATCGTCAGTTGCGTCGGGAGCCCCTTCTCCTGTTCCGCCGACTGACGCCGACCGGGAGAAAAAACACGGGCGCTTCGCGGCGGGGCCGACGCATCAGGCCGGCCGTGCCGCCCTGGAGGGAGCGCCGGATCGACCGTCGCGTTTCGCTGCGGCGTGTTCCCGCCGTGCTCGACCTACGGATTGGCGTCGATCCACGCCTTGGCCAGATCGATCGCGAACTTCTCGGCCTCTTCGGCCGTCCGGAAGCGCTCGCCAAGCCCGCCGATGGTGTGCGAGCGCCGCGAGCCGGAGACCTTCCACGTGATCTCGGCGCCCGCGCTCCAGAGCTTGCTGCTCGGATGCAGGGAGGCGTGGGCGATGATGAGGCGGTCGTTGTAATAGAGATTAGCCATCCGAGAGCCGTCCGGGTACTGAATGAGCTCGCCAGTACATGAGCATCGTGGCCGGGCTCGCTCGAACCGCGATCGCCATCGAGGCTTCAAATCGTTCAGGCGCTCAAACCGTTGGTGCCGTGCCGCCACGCGGCGGTTCGCGGTTCGAGACAGAGCGCCGGGAACAGGATACCGTCTATTGTTCGGCGACGGCCGCAGACTACCGCCCGGATCCGCAACCGTCAAGCCACGTCCTGCGGCGCGGCTTGACAGCGCGGTCCCTTGAAGAGTAGACGAAACACAGAAAAAAGCGCCGGGGAGGAGCGCGCCATGGCGGAACGCTACGAGGTGATCGACGCCGATGGACACATCACCGAAGAGGACAGCCAGCTCAAGCCCTACATGGAGGAGCGTTACCGCAAGCGCGCGGCCACGCTCACGCCGCGGGACAGCTGGGACCGTTCGCTATCCGGTACGCTCGGCACCCGGGCGCGCGACGCAAAGAGCTGGCTCGAGGCCATGGACCGGGGCGGCGTTTCGACGGCGGTGCTCTACCCGACCAACGGGCTCAGCATCGGCTGGATCCGCGAGCCCGATGTCGCGGTCGCGTACGCCAGAGCCTGGAACGACTTCGTCTCGGAAGAGTTCCAGAAGGTGAGCCCCCGCCTGAAGGCGGTCGCACTGGTTCCCTTCCAGGACGTGCCCGAGGCCGTCAAGGAGCTCGGCCGCGCGATCCGGGAGCTCAAGCTCGTCGGCGTCATGCTGCCCGCGGTCGGGTTGCGCCTCCCCCTCGGTCACGAGAGCTACTGGCCGATCTACGAGGAAGCGGAGCGGCTCGACTGCATGGTGGGAATCCACGCCACCGTTCGCGGCCCTCATTACTTCGCCGGCGACCTGTTCGATCAGTTCATCGAAGTGCACACGCTGTCGCATTCCTTCGCGCAGATGATGCAGCTCACGAGCTTCATGTTCCGCGGCGTCTTCGACCGTTTCCCAAAGCTGCGGGTGGCCTTCATGGAGGCAGGTTGCAGCTGGGCCCCCTACTGGATGGGCCGGATGAACGAGGAGTGGGAGAAACGGGGCAGGGTGGAGGCGCCGAACTGCCGCCGCAAGCCGAGCGAGTACTTCAAGGAGGGGCGGATCTTTTTCCATGCCGAGGACTACGAGCCGCTCGTCGGGGCGGCAGCCGGTCTCCTCGGCCACCGGACGGTCTATTATGCGTCTGACTACCCGCACTGGGATTCCGAGTTTCCCGAGAACATCCAACATCTGGCCCGGCGCGAGGATCTGGACGACGAAGCCAAACGTTGGCTCTTCGCCGGGGCCGCGAAACGGCTCTACAATCTCGAGGGAGCGGCGGCTTGAGCGTTCGGGGTCGCAAGGTCTGCGTAACGGGGCCAGCCCGCCTGAAGCTGGCTGAGGATCTCCTGCGTGCAGCCGGTTGCGAGCTGGTGCTGGGCAAGTCCGCCGACGACTTTCGCTCCTTTCGCTACGACACGCGCGAGCTGATCGCGCTCGTTGGCGACAGCGACGCGATCTATCCCGCGGGACGCGACTTCATCGGCCGAGACGTCCTGGCCGCCTGCCCCCGCGTCCAGGCGGTGGTGAAGTCGAGCATCGGCATCGAGACCGTCGACGTCGAAGCCGCCACCGAGCTGGGGATTCTGTGCTGCAACAGCCCGACCCCGGAGAATTACCTCGGAGTGGCGGAGGCTACGGTCGGCCTGATCGCGGCGCTCTTCAAGCGGTTGAAGCTCAACGAGGCGTGGCTGCGCGGCGGGGGATGGAAGGAGCCCGAGAACCGCGGCGCTTTGATGCTCGGAAAGACGGCCGGAATCATCGGGCTCGGTCGCATCGGCAAAGCCGTCGCCAGACGGCTCGGCGGCTGGGAGATGAAGCTGATCGGCTACGATCCCTATGTCTCCCATGAAACGATGGCGTCGGTGGGCGTGCGCAAGGTGGGGCTGGAGGAGCTGTTGCGGGAATCGGACGTGGTCACGGTGCACGTGGTATTGACCCGGGAGACCCGCGGGATGCTCCGGATGGAGCAGCTCCGCATGATGAAGCCGAGCGCCTATATCGTGAATACCTCGCGCGGACAGGTCTTTCACGAGCAGGATCTCTGCCGCGCCTTGAACGATGGGCTGATCGCCGGAGCCGCCCTCGACGTCTTCGAGGAAGAGCCGTTGCCGCCGGACAATCCCCTGCGCCGCGTCGACCCGGCCCGCCTGATCCTGACGCCGCATATCATCGGCAACAATCCCGGCTCCCTCGAAGCGGGCCAGCGCATGGCCGCACAGAGCATTCTCGCGGTTCTCGAGGGCCGCGTGCCCGAGACCGTCGTCAACCCGGACGCCGTGCCGCGCTGGAGAGAGCGCTTCTGGAGATAGGCGATCCCCAGGCACGACGGAGATGCCGTAGTCCATGGTTCCCCGCTTCCGGTCCCGGCGAGCTACGGGAGCCCATCGCCGTCCGTTTTGACAATCGCTTCCGTAAAGGAGTAGAAGAAGGGGGCTCGACGGAACGCGACGTGCCAGGGAGCTTCATGGCAGGCAGACATCCAGCGGAAATGGGCCGAGACCTGGAGGACGGCGGCTTGCGGTTTTCCGGTTTCGCGTTCCTGGATTGAAATTTCGACGATTGAACCGACGCGAACGGCATAGCTCGGCCGCCAGACGCCATGATACGGCGTCTGTGCAGCCACGAATTCACTGGATAGGAGGCGATATCGACCTCTTGAGGTTAAGGAGGACCTCTTCGATGTCAATCCGTAGAATCCTGAGCGGACTGCTTCTCGGGTGCCTGCTGGCGACGGGCGCGCGCGCGGCAGACAGGCTCTTCACCATTCATTCGGCACGCGTGATGTCACAGTCCATGCCGTGGATCGCCCAGGCCGCCGGAATCTTCGACAAGTACGGAATCGATCATCGTCTGGTTTTCATCGCGTCGTCGACCGTGGTCACAGCGGCCATCCTGAGCGGTGACGCCGAAATGACTCTCACGGGCGGGATCGGCAACGTCCGCGCCTACATCCAGGGAGCCACCGATCTGGTGTTCGTGGGCGGCGTGAAAAACGTCATGACGCAGAGCATCCTCGCCGGCGGGAACATCCGGCGCCCCGAGGACATCCGGGGAAAGCAAATCGGGGTGAGCCGGATCGGCAGTAACACCCATTATTTCACCGTTCAGGCGCTGCGGCGCTACGGCATGGACCCGGGCAAGGATTTCAGCTTCATCCAGACCGGCGGCGACCCGGAGAGCCTGGCGGCGCTTCTGAGCAAGCGCATCGAGGTCGCCACGCTGACCGCCCCCTCCGACGCCAAGGCCCTGGCGGAAGGGTACCGTTACGTGGTGTACGGCCCCGATCTCAAGATCCCCTATGCGGCGACCGCGTTCGTCACGAAGCGCTCGGTGATCGCCAGGAAGCGGGACGTGATCGCCCGCTTCATGAGGGCGATGGCCGAGTCGGCCAGGATCCTGCATACCGACAGGGAGTTCGTCTACAAGGTGCTCGGCAAACAGCTCCGCCTCACCGACCGAACGATCCTCGACGCGGCCTACAACGCCGAGATCAAGGCGCTCGAGCCCCGGCTGGTCCTGAAGCCCGAAGCGTTGCAGGCGATCCTCGACGAGGTGACGGCGACCGACGCGCGGGCGAAAAACGTGAGACCCCAGGAAATGATCGACAACTCCTTCGTCAACGAGATGGAGAAGAGCGGCTTTTTCGATCAGCTGTGGGCGAAAAAATAGGAGACGCGCCATGGAGGAGATCATCATATCGGCGGACTCCCACGTGATCGAGGTTCCCGACCTGTGGGAAAAAAGGCTGCCGCCGGCGCTCCGCGACCGCGCGCCCAGGCTCTATTTCGACGAGGGGCGGGACGCCTGGATGTTCGGGTCTCCCGAGATCCCGGCGCAGGCGGTCGGGGGTCTTTTCATGGCCGGCCAGAGGGCCGAGAACATCGAGCACTTCCGCCGGGCCGGCTTCGCGGTCGCGCGCGCAGGCGGCTGGGATACGGCCGAGCGAATGAAAGACATGGAGCAGGACGGGGTTTCGGCGGAAGTTCTCTATCCGAGCCTTGGCCTGGGGCTCTACTGCATCAAGGACGCCGCGCTTCAGGAAGCGCTGTTCCGGACCTACAACGACTGGCTGATCGAATTCTGCGCCGGCGCTCCCGACCGGCTTTTCGGGATCGCTCTGATCTCCATGTACGATGTCGATCACGCGGTCGCGGAGCTGGAGCGCTGCAAGAAGAACGGCATGGTGGGGAGCATGATCTGGCAGGCGCCCGACCCCGAGCTTCCCTTCACGTCGCCGCACTACGAGCGCTTCTGGGCCGCCTCGCAGGATCTCGAGATGCCGGTGCACCTCCATATCCTGACGGGATTCGGTGACAGCATGCACCGGCAGACCGCCCACGGAATGGCGCGCTACCGGATCGGCGTCAACCAGACCCGCGAGATCGAGGACGCGCTCTTCGACATCATCTTCTCTGGGGTGCTCGAGCGCTATCCCAGGCTCAAGGTCGTGTCGGTGGAAAACGAGATCGGCTGGATGCCGTTCTGGCTCGGCCAGTGCGACAAGGCCTATCGGCGCCACCGTCACCGCGAAACCCTTCCGATCGCGCGCGAGCCGGGCGAATACTTCGCGCGCCAGGTCTTCGCCACGTTCTTCAACGACCGCGTGGGCGGGCGGCTCTTCTCGTGGTGGGGGACCGCGAACTGCATGTGGTCGAACGACTATCCGCACCAGAACTCGACCTGGCCGCGCTCGCGCGAGGTGATCGCCCGCGACCTCGGCCATCTTCCCGCCGCGGACCGCGTGAGGCTCTTGAGCGGCAACGTAGCGACCCTCTACGGCCTGCGGGTCCCGGAAACCGCCCTGCGCCCGTCCGGAAACGGCGGCACCGCGGCGGCGCATGCTTGACCGGCCTGCGGTCTCTAAGGAGGAGGAGAAACGAAATGGAATTACGGGATGCTCTCAAAGTGCTGGACTCGGACGCTCATGCGCGGGATACCGACGATGCGATCCGGCCGTATCTCGACGCTCCCTACCGGAATCAGACCGCGCCGTTCCTGCCGCGCGAGACCTACGACCGGAACCTGGGCGGCACGCTGGGCCATTCGGGAGCCAAGGTGGAGGAACGTCTCGCCGCCATGGACCGCCAGGAGATCGACACCGCGGTGATCTATCCGACCAGCGGCCTCGGCATCGGCCGCATCCGCGATCCGAAGTTCAACGCCGCGCTGTGCCGGGCCTACAACAACTACATCGCCGAGTACTGCAAGGCGTCGCCGCGGCTCAAGGCGGTGGCGAACCTCCCGGTCAACAATCCGGCGGAATGCCCTCGGGAGCTGAACCGCGCCGTCACTCAGCTCGGGCTTTGCGGCGGCATGCTGGCGGCGCAGGCGCACAGCAAGAATCTCGGCTCGCCGGAATTCTATCCTCTGTACGAGGAGGCGCAGCGCCTCAACACGCCCATCGCGATTCACGCGTTCGGGGGCGACGAGCCGGGAAGCGAGATCTTCGACCAGTTCATCTGCCTCCATACCACCGGCCACCCGTTCCCGGTGCTGCGGCAGCTCACCGCGATGATTTTCGCCGGTATCCCGGAAAAGTTTCCGAACCTGAGAATCGGCTACCTGGAGATCGGCTGCGGCTGGATTCCTTACTGGATGGAGCGCATGGACGAGGAGTGGGAAAAGCGCGGCAAGGTCGAAGCGCCGTTGTGCAAGCGCAAGCCGAGCGAGTACCTCACGGGCGGAAACATCTATTACGGCTGCGAGCCCGAGGAAAAGATGATGGGCTACGTCGTACGCGAGATCGGTTCGAAGACGCTCATGTACGCCTCGGACTACCCGCACTGGGACATGAGCTGGCCGGAATCGGCCGTGATCGTCTGGCGCCGCGAGGATCTTTCCCCGGACGCGAAGAAGGATATCCTCGTGAACAACGCCAGGCGTTTCTACAACCTGAACTGAGCAGCGGTCGGGGCCGGCGGGCGGGAACCCCGGCCGCCCGGAAGATCGCGAGGGAGTAACGCATGATCGAAACGAAGGGGCTGACGGGAGCACAGGCGCTGTTGCGCGTCCTGGGCGGAATGGGCGTGGAGCGCATCTTCGCCTCGCCGGGCTCGGAGTGGTCGCCGGTCTGGGAGGCGCTCGCCGAGCCGGGCGCAGAGCGGATCCCGCTTTATCTCAGCACGCGGCACGAGGAGGTCGCGGTGGGCATGGCCAGCGGATACGCGAAATCAACCGGAAAACTGCCGGCGGTCATGATCCACACCACGGTCGGGGCGCTGCACGCGACGATGGCGATGCGCGGCGCGCTGCACGAACAGGTGCCGATGGTCGTTTTCACGGGCGAGTCCGTGGGCTTCGGGGAGGAAGAGGGGCCGGACGTGGGCGGTCAATGGCTCGGCCACCTGGCCGACGTGGGCGGTCCGGCGCGCCTGGTCGAGCCCACCGTCAAGTGGAGCTTCGGCGTAAACGCCCGGTCGATCCTGCCGGCGACGATCGAGCGCGCCTGCAGGATCGCCATGGCGGCGCCGCGCGGCCCCGTGTTCGTGTCGATTCCGATGGAGTACCTTTTCGCGCCGATGACGCGGGACGTCGCCTCGGATCGGATCGAGGCGCCCGCGCCGGTGGCCGATCCGAAAGGGATCGAAGAGCTGGCCGAGATGCTCGCTCGCGCGGAAAATCCGATCATCATCGCTGAAGACGCCGGCCGGACGCCGCACGCCGTCGAAAGCCTGGTCGAGATCGCCGAGCTTCTGGGCGCCGGCGTCGTCGAGACCCGCAGCACGGGCTGCATCAATTTTCCGCGTGCGCATGCGCTGCACGCCGGTTATACGCCCGCCGAATACCTCCGCGAAGGGGACGCGTTCCTCGCGCTCGCCACGATCGCCCCCTGGCATCCGGCGTCGCGCCGGCCCGAGCGGCCGGGAGCCCGGGTGGCATGGCTCGACGAGAATCCGCTGCGGACGGAGCTTCCTTATCACGGGTTCGCCGCCGACCTCTGCCTGACGGGCGAGATCGAGAGGTCGCTCGAGGAGCTGCTCCGGGCCCTGAGGAAACGCGTTTCCCCCGGAGAACCCGAGCGGGCCCGCCGGGCGGAGGCGTGGAAGGAGCGCAACGAGGCACGGCGCCGGCGCTGGCGCGAAGAGGCGGCTGCGCTCTGCGCCGCCAAGCCGATGGACACGCGTTGGGTGGCGCACGAGATCAGCCGTGCGCTTCCTCCGGACGCGATGGTCGTCGAGGAAACGATCACGCACCGGCTCGCCGTACACCGCTATCTGGACGGGCTTGCCCCGGGGTCGTTTTTCGCAGGCTGCATCGGCGGTCTCGGCACCGGGCTGCCCACCGCCCTCGGCGTGAAATCGGCAAACCCCAAACGGACCGTGGTCTGCCTGATCGGCGACGGGGCGTTCAACTACGACCCGGTGCCCGGGGCGCTCGGCGCGGCCCAGGAGCACCAGCTCCCGATCCTCATCATCATGTTCAACAACCAGGGCTATTTATCCCAGAAAACCGGGGTTCCGAAATATTACCCGCAGGGGTGGGCGGTCAGGGCGAACCGCTTCGCCGGGCTTGACATCGCGCCCTGTCCGGATTACGCGTTGCTGGCGCGCGTCTTCGGCGGTTATGGAGAGACGATCGAAGAGCCGGCCGAGGTTCGAAAGGCGGTGGAGCGGGGGCTGAGAGCGGTCGCCGCCGGGCAGCTTGCCATTCTCGACATGCGGCTCAAGCCGGTCGCGGAAACGCTCGAACGGGGCGAGGGATGACGCGGTCACGAAAAGCGAAGGGAAGGAGTCATGGCGGCTAGTTTTCACGATCAGCTGGTCGCGACGCGCGACCGCAGGCACAGCAAGAACCATCCGTTCTTCGAGCTGTGGGCGCAGGGCAAGCTCACCCGCGAGCAGACCGCTCTTTACTGCCAGCAGCACTACCATTTCGTCAGCGAATATCTGAACTGGATGGCGTACGAGGCTTCCCAGATCCCCCACCGTGACGTCAAGGCGTATCTGCTCGAAAATCTCGGCGACGAGGAGAATCCCGAGGACCGGCATCTGGACATGCTCAAGGACTACGTCGCGGCGAGCGGCCTGGAGCGCGACAGCGTCGAGACCGCGCCGGTCCTGCCCGGGACCGAAGGGCTGCAGAACTGGGGTTGGCGGATGGTCTACCAGAGGCCCTGGCAAGCCGCGGTGGCCGGGATGTTCATCGGCCTGGAGTCGCAGTTCCTCGACATCTGCAGGAAGCTCGTCCCGGCCCTGCATCGCCATTACGGCTATGCGCCGCGCGCGCGGGAGATCCGCTTCTTCGAGGAGCACATCCACGCCGACGAAATCCACGGCGCCAAGGGTTTCGCCATCGTCGAGAAGTACTGCGACACCCGCGAGTTGCAGGCGCTGGCGCTGGAGGCCGTCGAGCAGGCGACGATCCGCCGCTGGCGCTACATGAACAGCATTTACTGGTACGCGCTTCACGGGAAGCAGGACGACACCCCCACCCTGTAAGCCGGAAGAAAGCTCTCAACCCAACTCGAGGAAAGACGGTATGTCACTACGAATCGACGGCGGCGTCGTGGTCGCCTGGTCGGGGGCCGGCCACGAGCTCATCCCGAACGGCTCGGTCTACATCGATGGAGACAGGATCGCGTCGGTCGGCATCGACCGCTCCCGGCCGGCGGACCGCGTGATCGACGCGGCCGGGAAGCTCATCTGCCCGGGCTTCGTCAACCTCCACGTCCATTCGCAGCTCAACGTCGGGGACTACCTGCTTCCCGACGTCACGCGGAAAGACTATCTCTGCGCGAACTACTTCGTCTTCGGCGCCCCCGTGAAGGAGAAGGCCGCGCCGCCGCCTCCCGCGGCGGTCGCGATCGGTCGGAAGTACGCGCTCTACACCGCTCTCCGAAACGGAGCCACGACGGTGCTCGACCCGGGCGGCGGGCCCGGCGATTTCGAAGGCTACGCGAGCATCGTCGGGCGGCTCGGGGGCCGCGTCTTCTTCAGCCCGCCGTACCGGAGCAGCGACATCTTCACGGACGCCGAGGGCCGCCATTACTACGAGGAGCGGGCGGACCGCGGCCGGCCGGGGCTCGAGCGCGCCGTCGAGTTCATCCAGAAATACCGGGGCGCGCACAACGGCCGGCTCCAGGGCATTCTCAACCCGGCGCAGGCTGAGACCTGTGAGCCGTCGCTCCTGCGCGAAACCGTGGCCGCGGCGCGCCAACTGAACGTCCCGATCCACCTCCACGCGGGCGGAAATCTGCGCGAGTTCCTGCAGATCCTGCAGCGCTACCGCAAACCGGTGATCGAATACCTCAGCGAGACGGGGATTCTCGGCCCGCGGACTATTCTCGGCCACATGGTTTTCATGGGCGGCCACTCGCGCGTGGACTATCCGGCGAGCGAGCTTGAGCTCCTGGCCGCAAGCGGCGCGACGGTGGGCCACTGCCCGCACAAGTGCGCGAAGATGGGCTTCGCCATGGAATCCTTCGCGCGCTACCTTCGCGCCGGAGTGAAGCTCGGTCTAGGTACCGACACTTATCCCCTGGACATCATAGCGGAAATGCGGTACGCGTCGCTCTTCTCCCGGCTCGTCGACCGCGACGCCGCCGCCGCCCGTCCGGCCGAGGTCTTCAACGCCGCCACCGTCGGCGGGGCCGACGCGCTGGGGCGGGAGGATCTCGGCCGCCTCGCGCCCGGGGCCAAAGCGGACCTCGTCATCGTCGACCTGCGCAGCGCGCGCTACGGCCCGGTGCGGGACCCGATCAACGCCCTGGTCGAATACGGCAGCGGGGCCGACGTCGAGACGGTCGTGGTGGACGGCGAGGTGGTCGTGGAGGGAGGACGCTCGACGCGGATCGACGACGACGAGTTGTTCGCCGAGGCCCAGGCGGCCGCCACGCGCGCGTGGGACAACTGGCCCGCCCGCGACTGGGCGGGGAGAAGGGTCGAGCAGATCGTTCCGCCGGCTTTCCCGACGCGCGCGGCGTGATCTCGGGCTCGGGCGTTCGGCGGAACCGTCGGACGCGCAGAGCCGCTCCGCGCGAGGTTCCAGGGCCCGCAACAAACGCTCCAGCACTCCGGCGTTTTATTCACGATCGCGGCCCCGCGTTGCGTCGCGCCGGGCGGGGCGAGAGGTTCTTGATGCGTTACGGATTTCTCATCGACCAGAATCGCTGCATCGGCTGTCACGCGTGCACGGTGGCCTGCAAGGAAGAGCACGCCATTCCCCTGGGCGTCAACCGCACCTGGGTGAAGTACGTCGAAAAGGGCCGCTATCCCGACACCCGGCGCCACTTCGCCGTCCTGCGCTGCAACCACTGCGACGACGCCCCCTGCATCGAGATCTGCCCGACGGTTGCGCTTTTCCGGCGGCCCGACGGAATCGTCGACTTCGACGGAGAGCGCTGCATCGGTTGCAAGTCGTGCATGCAGGCCTGCCCGTACGACGCGCTCTACATCGACCCGGAGCGGAACACGGCCGCCAAATGCAACTTCGACGCCTCCCGCATCGAAATGGGCTACAAGCCGGCCTGCGAGGCCGTTTGCCCGACGCAGGCGATCCTCTCCGGCGACCTCGACGACCCGGCGAGCGCGATCAGCCGGCGGATCGCGACCGAGAAGGTCGCCGTGCGCAAACCCGAGAAGGGAACGCGCCCCAAGCTCTATTACGTCGGCGTCGACGGCGATCTGCTCGAACCGTCGCGCATGGCGCCGCAGGAGGGCTATCTTTGGGGAGAAAAGAATCCGGGGGAGGACCTCTACGCGCTGCGGGCCGCCGGTGCCGGAGCCGCCCCGGTGGAGACCTCGCGCGAGGTCTATGACGTGCCCCACGCCACGCCGTGGGGCGCCAAGATCTCGGCCTACCTCTGGAGCAAGTCGGTGGCGGCCGGCGTGCTGCTCGTCTCGGCGCTGCTCGCCAACGCGGGCCTGCAACCGGACGCACCGGTGCTTGCGCTGGTGAGCCCGGGGATTGCGCTGGTTTTCCTCGCGCTCACTCTCGGGTTGCTGATCGCCGATCTGAAGAAGCCGGCGCGCTTCTTCTACATCCTCACGCGACCGAACCGCAGCTCGTGGCTGGTGCTCGGCGGCTATGTTCTTGCGGCCTACGCAGCGGCAGCGGTTGTCTGGGCTGCTTACGGCTTTCGCCGGGGCTTCGCGCCGCCCGCTGTCTTCTGGCCGGCGGCCGTGCTCGCCGTCGCCGCCGCTTGCTACTCCGCCTTTCTCTTCGCGCAGGCCCGCGGGCGCGATTTCTGGCAGAGCCCGCTGAAATTCTGGCACCTGCTCGCCCAGGCGCTCGTCGCGGGCTCGGCGGCGCTGATCCTGGCGGGGGCATCCCAGCTCGTGGTGCCCTTGCCGCTGATGGGCGG
Organism: Candidatus Zixiibacteriota bacterium; assembly: GCA_035574315.1. Lineage (NCBI taxonomy): Bacteria > Pseudomonadati > Candidatus Zixiibacteriota > Candidatus Zixiibacteriota bacterium. Next base: position 40,442 of record DATLYW010000037.1, on the reverse strand, counting down.
CGCCGCGTTTCACTGGCTGGGAAACGCGCTGGTGGTTTCCCTGCTTGCCGCTCTCGCCATCGCCTTCGTCGATCTGCTGATGGACCACGGGGGCGAGGGGACACGCCGCGCCGCCGACCTGCTCGTCAAGGGTGCTCTGTGGAAGCCGTTCTGGCTCGTCGTGGTGGCCGCGGGCGGGTTGCTCCCGATCGCGCTCACGCTCTGGCCCACGGCTTCGCCGCTCCCCAACATCGTCGCCGCCGTCCTCGCGCTCGTCGGCGTGTGGAGTTACGAGCACCTCTGGATCAAGGCGGGGCAGGCCATGCCTCTGAGCTGAAAGGATCCGATCATGAGTGACCCGCGCCAACCCTTGAATCCTGCCGCCGCCGGCCTGGAGCCCGCCGCCCTGTCGACACACCCTCCGGTTTCCGCCTGGGACGACTGGGTCGAGTTCGACACCGCGCACTGGCCCCGGAAGGTCGAAAAGCGCTACCGCGTGATCCCGACGGTTTGCTTCAACTGCGAGGCCGCCTGCGGGCTCCTGGCGTTCGTCGAAAAAGACACCCGTCGCATCCGCCGCTTCGAGGGCAACCCCGAGCACCCGGGGAGTCGAGGACGCGCCTGCGCCAAGGGGCCGGCGACGTTGAACCAGGTGACCGATCCCGAGCGCATACGGTACCCGCTGAAAAGGGTGGGGCCGCGCGGCGAAGGGAAGTGGGAGCGCGTGAGCTGGGACGAGGTCCTGGACGACCTCGCCTCCCGTATCCGCAAGGCGCTCACCGAGGGACGGCGCAACGAGATCATGTACCACGTGGGCCGGCCCGGCCACGAGCTCGTCTACCACCAGCGCATCCTTCACGCCTGGGGCATCGACGGGCACAACAGCCACACCAACGTCTGCTCCGCGGGGGCGCGAGCCGGCTACGCTTTCTGGTCCGGCATCGACCGCCCGTCTCCGGACCACGCCAACGCGCGCTTCATCCTGCTGCTCAGCTCGCACCTCGAGGCCGGCCACTACTTCAATCCGCACGCGCAGCGGATCATCGAGGGAAAGCAGGCCGGCGCGAAGCTCTGCGTGATCGACACGCGGCTGTCGAACACCGCCTCGAAAGCCGACTACTGGATTTCACCGTGGCCGGGAAGCGAGGCGGCGGTCCTGCTGGCGATGTGCAACGTGCTTCTCGGCGAGGATCTTTTCGACCGCGACTTCCTGCGCCGCTGGGTGAACTGGGAGGAATATCTCGCGGAGGAGCATCCGGAAAAGCCCCGGAGCTTCGATACCTTCGTCGCGCTCCTCAAGGAAAATTACGCCCCGTTCACGCCGGAATTCGCCGCGCGCGAGGCGGGCGTGGACGCGGGCGTGATCGCCGAGGTCGCCCGCGAGATCGCCAAGGCCGCTCCCGCGGTCTCCGCGCACGTCTGGCGCAACGCGGCGGCCGGCAATCTCGGAGGCTGGCAGGTGGCGCGCGCGCTCCAGTTCCTCGTTGTCCTCGCCGGCGCCGTGGGCGCGCCGGGCGGGACCGCACCCAACGCGTGGCACAAGTTCGTCCCTCAGCCGCCCCTCATGCCCCCGCCGCCGAAGGTGTGGAACGAGCTGCTCCTGCCGCGCGAGTACCCGCTGGCGTTCTTCGAGATGAGCTTCCTCCTGCCCCATTTTCTCAAGGAGGGGCGCGGCAGGCTGGCGGTCTATTTCACCCGCGTCTACAATCCCGTCTGGACCAACCCCGACGGCATGAGCTGGATCGAGGCGCTCTGTGACGAGGGCAAGATCGAGCGCCATGCCTGCCTGACACCCACGTGGAGCGAGACCGCCTGGTTCGCCGATTACGTGCTGCCGATGGGGCACGGGCCGGAGCGCCACGACCTGATGAGCCAGGAGACGCAGGCGGCGCGCTGGATCGCGTTCCGGCAGCCCGTGGTCCGGGTCGCACTGGAAAAGGAGGGAAAGAGGTTCGACTTCACCTACGAAGCGCACCGGGAAGCGGGCATCGGCGAGGTGTGGGAAGAGGACGAGTTCTGGATCGAGCTGTCGTGGCGGGTCGACCCCGACGGATCTCTCGGGATCCGCAAGTACTTCGAGTCGCCGTACGAGCCGGGAAAGAAGCTCACGGTCGACGACTACTACGGCTGGATCTTCGAGCACAGCGTCCCCGGCCTGCCCGAGGCCGCCGCCCGCGAAGGGCTGACGCCGCTCGCCTACATGCGGAAATACGGGGCGTTTCTCGTGGAGGAAAAGGTCTACGCGGCGCACGAGAAGCCTCTCGCCCCGGGCGAGGTCGAGGGCGCGACGCGAAGCGCCGCCACGGGCGTCCTGGCCAGGGACGGGACCCCGATCGGCGTCGAGGTCGACGGGCGGCCGGTCGCGGGCTTTCCGACGCCGTCGCGCAAGCTGGAGTTTTTCTCGCGCACGCTCAAAGAATGGAAGTGGCCGGAGTACGCGATCCCGGGCTACATCAAGAGCCACGTGCACCGCGACAGCATCGACGTCGACGCGGGGGAGATGCTCCTTCTGCCCACCTTTCGCCTGCCGACGCTGATCCACACCCGCTCGGGCAACGCCAAGTGGCTCTACGAGATCTCGCACCGAAACCCGCTCTGGCTCCATCCCCGGGACGCGCAGAATCTCGACGTCAGGACCGGAGACCTGCTCAAGGTTCACACCGAGATCGGTTATTTCGTCGATCGTGTCTGGGTCACCGAAGGGATCAAACCCGGCGTGATCGCCTGCTCGCACCATCTCGGCCGCTGGCGGCTCCAAGAGGACATCGGCGGCGAACGGTGGTCGACGGCGCTCGTCGAGCTCAGGCGGATGGGCGATGGCAAGTGGATGATGCGCCAGATCCACGGCGTGCGGCCGTTTGCGAGCGATGACCCGGACTCCGCGCGGATCTTCTGGCAGGACGCCGGCGTGCACCAGAACCTGACCTTTCCGGTGCAGCCCGACTGGATCAGCGGCCAGCACTGCTGGCACCAGAAGGTGCGCGTCGCGAAGCCGGGCCCCGAAGACCGCTACGGCGATGTCTTCGTCGACACCCGCAAGGCGCACGAAGTCTACAAGCGCTGGATCGCGAAAACCCGGCCGGCACCGGGGCCGAGCGGCCTGCGCCGGCCGCTCTGGCTGCCGCGCTCCTACAAGCCGGCGCCCGAAGCCTACGTGATCGAGGAGTAGCGGGTCAGATTCCTTCGCCGCTTCCGCGTTGCGTGCCCTGGATCGGCGTGCGGTTCCATTCCAGCGCCTGCGCGATCTTGCGAGGCAGCGGCGGCCTGCGCGCAGTCATCACACGGACGAACTCGTCCCGCGAGGCGACCCGCAGCCGCGGGTTCTGCCGCTTTTCCTCGCCGAGCGTGGAGACCGCTTCGCGATAGTCGTGCCCCGGATACACGCGGACGTCGTCGGCAAGCGCCTCGAGCCGGCGCAGGCTGTCGAACTGCTGTTCCGCGTCGCCTCCCGGGAGATCGGTGCGGCCGCAACCGCCGATCAACAGCGTGTCCCCGGTGAAGATGCGGTCGCGGAACAGCAGGCAGACCGCGTCCGGGGTGTGGCCGGGCGTGTAGAGGACCGTGAGCGCCTGGCGCCCGAAGCGGATCTCGTCGCCGTCGTCGACGCGAAGGTCGACGTAGGGAGCCTCGGCGAGCCGGTGCATCACGACCGGGATGCCGTGGCGCTCGCGCAGGACCTTGCATGCGGAATTGTGATCCGCGTGGGTATGCGTGTCGATCGCGTAAAGGATCGAGGCGTCGAAGAAGCGAGCCAGCCCGACGTAGTCCTCGGCCTTGCTGAGCTCGGGATCGATCAGCACGCAGGCGCGTTCGGCCTTGCAGCCCAGCAGATACGAAAGACAACCCGCCGAACGAATCTGCTCGAAAAAGATCTCTTCTCCTGGCATGCCCCTACGCCCGTGCGTTGCGGGAATGGGCCGCCGCCCGGTCAAACGCGGGCGACGGTTCCATTTCGGAGGTCGTAACGGTAGCGCTCGACCCGGTCGAGGTCGTAGCTCAGGAAGCGGAAAACCACCGCCGGCCCTTCGACCGCGCGGGTCGAGTGGATCTCTCCCGGCAAGTAGGGCTGGACCGCGCCGGGCGTGAGCCGGTCGACCCGGTCGACCTCGAGCACGGCCGCGCTCGGCACAGACCGGTCGTCGGTCCGCCGATAGCGGGTGATCTCCGTGACCCCGCTGTACGCGCCGTACACGACCCAGCAGGGACCGTGGTCGTGCGGTTGATTCCCGTGGCCCTGGCGGTGAACGTGACCCATCTGGATGAAGCCGTGCTCTCGGTCCCGATAGAGCTCGCGCGACAGCGGAGCTTCCCGAATCAGGCGCGCCATCCACGGCTCGTCCGGGGACGTGGACGCGAAAAGCTCCTCCATCAGCGACTTGACCCGAAACGGGAGCTCCGGATCCCTGCCGTTTCCCCACAGAGCCCTGATCCTCGCAATGTAGCGATCGAAAGAACTGCCGGGCGTGGTTTCCTGCACTGCCATCGCGCGTTCTCCTTTCCGTCCTTACTTATCACTTTCGCGAGCCCGCCGTCCAGCTCGCGGACCCGCCGGGACAACCTCGGGTTTGACAGCGGCGGAACCGGTCTGCTACCAATGAAAGCAGCTTCCACGATGGCGAACGACGTGACGATCGAGCCTCAGGAGTTGCGCCGCGTCATGGGCCATTTTGCGACCGGCGTAACCGTCATCACCACCCGCGACAAGGAGGGCCGGCACTATGGTCTCACGGCCAACGCCTTCATGTCGCTTTCCCTCGACCCGCCGCTCGTGGTCATCAGCGTCGACAAGACCGCTCAATGCTACTTCTGCTTCGCGGAATCCAAGGTCTTCAACGTAAACGTCCTGAGCGAGGAGCAGGAGGAGATATCGCGCCGGTTCGCCACCAAGGGAGTCGACAAGTTCGCCGGACTCAAGTGGCGGCCGGCGGACAACGGGGCGGCGCTGATCGACGGCGCCATGGCGCACATCGAGTGCAAGGTCGTGCGCTCGCACGACGGCGGCGACCACACGATCCTGATCGGCGAGATCACTCGCACCGGCGCGTCGGGAGGGCGACCACTGCTCTTCTTCCAGGGTCGCTACGAGCGCCTGGGACGAGCCTGAGGGCGCCGGCCGCTCGCCGTGGAGGCGTCAGGCCGCAACGGCGGCGGCGTTGATGCAGGGGAGATCGCCGATCATGCGCCTGCAGGTGCGCGCGTCGACCGCGTAAACGTCCCCTTCCGAGGTCACGGCGATCGCCCCGCGCCCGTCGACTCCAGCGCAGAGATCGAGCACGCCACCGCGCAAACCCTCGGCGACCGGCCGCCAGGACGCGGCGCCGTCGGTGCTGGCGAAGACGGCGGCGTCGGCCCGTTCCCGCCGGAGCCATGTATTCGGCCGGCCGAGCGCGATCCCGAGATAGATGACGCCGTCGCCATCCTCCGCAACCGCCGTGCCGTAGGCCCGCGGCCCGGGCGGCGTCACCTTTTCCCAGTGCTCCCCGCGGTCGCGGCTGCGAAAGATCCCCTCGCCGCACGCGGCGACGACGAGCCCCGGAAAGCGCGCGCTTGCGAGGATCTCGTGCACGTCCGGATCTTCGAGCCCTTCGTTGGCGGGACGCCACCGGCGCCCGCCGTCGTCGCTGATCAGCATGCCGCCCACCTCGATGCCGGCGTACAGGCGCCGCTCCGGTCGCGGCTCGGAAGCGAGAAATCGCGTGCGCGCCCCCAGCTCGGGACTCGGGGGAAAGAGCGCGCCGCGGGCCGCCAGCCGCACGCCCTCCAGCTCCGTCCAGGCGCCGCCGGCCCCGCAATAGAGCGCCGCCGGAACGGTGCCGACGAGGAGCTTTCCCGGCAAAGCGAGCATCGAGGTCGTCGTGAGCCTCGGCACGTTGGGCTCCGCCCGGCGCCAGTCGCGCCCCGCGTTCTCGGTCACGAAGAGCCCCGAGTGCTCGGTTCCCACGAACAGGCGGGCCGGATCCTCCGGGTCGACCTGGAGGCAGGTCGCATTCCAGTAGGTGAGGGCGCGACCGGTTTGCCGCCAGCCGCCATTTTCCGGCTCGAAGCGGTACCAGCCGGAGTGGGTCGCGAGGTGCAGGGCCCTGCCCCGCGCGTGACTGATCGTCATGGAAGCCTCCGCAAGGAGAAGCGTTCTCGCGCCGCCGAGCATACGCCGGCCGCGCTTTTTTCGTCAAGGCCGCGGCGCGGATCTCGTCTTGACATGCCCGGCGCATCCGGTTTAGGGTCATGAAAACACGGTTGTTTTCAACCCCCGGGTGCCGGACACGATGGAAGCGTACGACAGCAAGACCGCAAGCCGGATCGTCGGCGTTTCGCTCCGCCAGATCCAGTATTGGGACGAGCGGGGATTCATCCGGCCGTCCGTGCGGCTGGCGCGCGGCCGGGGCACGCGGCGGCTCTATTCGTTTCACGACCTGATCTGTCTCAAGGTCATGAAGGACCTCAGCCGGCGCGGCCTGAGCCCGCAGAAGGTGCGCCGCTGCCTGTCGCCGCTGCGGCGCTATCCGCCGGCCGGGGCCCGGGAGACGGAAACGCTCAGATATCTCACCGACGGAGAGGAGCTGTTCGTCATCACCGACGACCGCGAAAAGATTCTCGAGGCGATGAAGCGCCGGTTCATCCTCTCGCTCGGCATCGGCAGCCTGGTGCGCGATCTCAGCCTGCAGGTGCGCCAGACCGCCGGCACCGCCCGGCGCCGGCGGACCCGCCCGCAGCCTTGCGGCGCCAAGGCTTCCGGTGCGGCGTGATTCGCATGGAAACTGCCAAAATCACCCCGATGATGCAGCAGTACCTCCGGATCAAGGAGCGGTACCGGGACGCGATACTGTTCTTTCGCCTGGGGGATTTCTACGAGATGTTCTTCGAGGACGCCGAACGCGCTTCCCGCATCCTCGACATCGCGCTCACCTCGCGCAACAAGAGCGAGGAGGCCGCCGTGCCGCTGTGCGGGGTGCCGTATCACTCGGCGGAACCTTACATTCAGAAGCTTCTGGAAGCGGGCCACAAGGTCGCGGTCTGCGAGCAGGTGGAGGATCCCAGGACCGCCCGGGGCGTGGTGCAGCGCGAGGTCGTCCGGGTCATCACCCCCGGGACGGTCACGGCGGTCGAATCCCTCGACGCGCGCGGCAACAACTTCCTCGCGGCGGTGTTCCGCCGCGAGGAGCGGTTCGGGCTGGCGGCGGCCGACATCACCACCGGAGAGTTCCGCTGCACCGGGCTGGCGGAAGAGCAGTCGCTGCTGGACGAGATCGCCCGTATCCGGCCGAGCGAGATCCTGGTGGCCGACCGCGACCGTCCGCTGCGGAGCCGGCTGCAGAAGGCTTTCCCGCGCGCGCACCTCACCGCCGTGCCCGAAGCCTCTTTTTCCGACGGCGCCGCGCGCCGGCTGCGGTCCGGGAGCGGCCCCGAGGCGCTCCGCGCCGCCTCGGCGATCGAAAGCTACCTGGAAGCCAACGCTCCGGAAGCGCTGAAGGTGCTTCGGGAGATCGAGCCGTACGAGGCGTCCCGCTATCTCGTGGTCGACGAGACCACCCGCGCCAACCTCGAGCTCGTCGCCAGCAACCGCGGTGAGCGCGGTGGATCGCTGCTCGGGCTCATCGACCGGACCGTGACGCCCATGGGAGCCCGCCGCCTGCGCCAGTGGCTGCTCTATCCGCTTCTCGACGTGGCGGCGATCGAGGAGCGCCAGGACGCCGTGCAGGCGCTCGTGGACGACTTCGATCTGCGCCGCGACCTGAGGAGCGCGCTCGGCGGGATCCAGGACCTCGAAAGGCTCGCCGGGCGGGTGGCCTCCGGAAGCGCCTCGCCGAAAGATCTGGCGGCGGTGAAGGAAGCCCTCGGGCGCGTCGCCGTGCTTCGTCGGCGGCTCGAGGGGGCGCCGTCGCGCCTGCTGGCTTCGATCGGTTCGCGCCTCGCCGAGCTTCCCGACGTCGTCGCCCTCCTCGAACGCGCCATCGTGGACCAGCCGCCGTTCTCCCTGAAAGACGGCAACACGATCCGCGAAGGCTTCGACGCCGAGCTGGACGAGATCCGCGGCGCTCGGGCGCACGCCAAGCAGTGGATCGCCCGCTTCGAAGCGGCCGAGCGGCAGCGAACGGGGATCGCTTCGCTCAAGGTGCGCTACAACCGGGTGTTCGGCTACTATATCGAGGTCACCCGGGCGAACATCAAGGCGGTACCGCCGAATTACCTCCGCAAGCAGACGCTCGTCAACGGGGAGCGCTACATCACGCCGGAGCTCAAGGAGCACGAGGCGAAGATCCTGAACTCCGAAAGCCTGATCGAGAAGCTCGAGCAGGCGCTGTTCGCCGGGGTGCGCGAGCAGGTGGCGTCGCGCTACGCCGAGCTCAGGGCCACGAGCGGCGCCCTGGGAGAGCTGGACGCGCTGGTGTCGCTGGCGGAGGTGGCGCTGTCGCGCCACTTCGTGCGCCCGAAGGTCGACGACGGGCTTGCGCTGTCGATCCGCGAAGGGCGCCACCCCGTCGTCGAGGAAGCGATGGGCCGCGGCGCCTTCGTGCCCAACGACTGCCGGCTGGACCCGGAGACGACGCAGATCGTGCTGCTGACCGGGCCCAACATGGCGGGCAAGTCGACCTACATGCGCCAGGTCGCCTTGATCGTGATCCTGGCGCAGATGGGGAGCTTCGTGCCGGCGAGCGAGGCCGCGATCGGGCTCGTCGATCGGGTCTTCACGCGCATCGGCGCGGGCGACGCGCTGGCTCAGGGAGAGTCGACGTTCATGGTCGAGATGAAGGAGACCGCGAACATCCTCCGTCACGCGACGCGCCGGAGCCTGATCGTCCTCGACGAGGTGGGCCGCGGCACGAGCACCTACGACGGGGTGTCGATCGCCTGGGCGGTCGCGGAGTGGCTGCACGATCTGGACGCCCGCCCGAGAACCCTGTTCGCCACGCACTACCACGAGCTGGCGGACCTGCCGCAGAGCAAGGAGCGGATCAAGAACTACAACTTCGCGGTGCGCGAGTGGCAGGGCGAGATCATCTTCCTGCGAACCCTCGCCGAAGGAGCGTCCAGCCGCAGTTACGGCATCCACGTCGCGCGCCTGGCCGGCCTCCCCGCGCCGGTGATCGACCGGGCGAGAGAGATCCTGCGCCGGCTCGAGGCCACGAGCGAGATCCCGGAACCTTCAGGAGCCGCGCCGGGGCCCCACGAGGCGCCACGTCAGATGCCGCTGTTCGACACCGGCGACCGCCGGCTGCGCGAGGAGCTGCGCAAGCTCGACGTGACGCGCCTCACGCCGCTCGACGCGCTGAACCTGCTCCACCGGCTGTCCGAGGAAGCGAAACGGTGAAAACGAAGAAGGCGCACGGGTTGCTGCTTCAGGCGCTGACGGGTTTCGCCCTGGCCGCGCTTCTCGGGGGCGCCGCGCTTTCCGACGAAGCCGCGCCGCCGCCCGCGGGCGAAAAAGAGCCCGCTCCCGCCCGGGCGGGAGCCGCGGGTCCGGTGGAGCGGGCCACGGTCGGCGCCGTGCGCTTTCTTTCGTCCAGGAACTACACCCGGGTCACCATCGATCTCTCGCGTGCGGTTCTTTACGAGACGCATCGCTTGAAGGAAGACCCGGCCCGGGGCCTGCCGCCGCGGATCTATATCGACATCTTCGGAGCGCAGCTCGGGGCGGGGTCCAGAGAGCCGATCCCGGTCCGGGACGGGTTGCTGCGTCAGGTGCGCGTCGGACAGTTCAGCTCGGACGTGGTGCGCGTGGTGCTCGACGCCAGCAGCGTGGTATCGCACCAGGCCTTTTTGTTGCCCGACCCCTACCGGCTGGTCGTCGACATCCATGGCAAGGGCGACAGCAACGGCCCTGCGGCGGCGCCGGCGGCGAAAAAGCTCGCGCCGGCGCGTGCGCCGAAAGGCAACGGCGCATCGGAGATCGCCGGCATCCGCAAGATCGTCCTCGACCCCGGGCACGGCGGCAAGGACCCCGGGGCGATCGGTTTCGGCGGCATCGCGGAAAAGGACGTCGTTCTCAGCGTCGCGAAGAAGCTCGCGCGGAAGCTGAGAAAGGAGATGGGCGTCGAGGTGATCCTCACCCGCAACGACGATCGTTTCATCAGCCTGGAGGATCGGACCGCGATCGCCAACGCCGAGAACGCGGACCTGTTCATCTCGCTGCACACCAACGCGAGCCCCAACGGCGAGGCGAGGGGGCTCGAGACCTATTACCTGGACAACACCACCGACGAGGCGGCGATCCGCCTGGCGGCGCGCGAGAACGGCACCTCGCGCAAGAACGTCTCCGACCTGCAGTTCATCCTGAGCGACATGGTGCAGAACATGAAGCTCGAGGACTCGATCACCCTCGCTCATCGCATGCACGGGTCGCTGGTCGCCGGCATGTCGAAGAAGATGGGCGAGGTGAGGGATCTCGGCGTCAAGAAGGCCCTGTTCTACGTGCTCGTCGGAGCGCGGATGCCCAGCGTGCTCGTGGAGCTGTTCTTCATCACCCATCGGGACGAGGGCCGGCTGATGGCCCGGGATTCCTATCAGGACGCGCTCGTCGACGCCCTGTACGACGGGATCCGGAAGTACGGGGAGACGGCCACGGCGATGAAAACCTTGTGAAGGGATTCCGACGCATGGACGCCGTAGCGTTGTCCCACTCGATTCTCGAGCAGACCCGCGACATCGCCGACCCGGCGGCGCTCGCCCGGGCGTTCGTCAAGGCCGGCCGGGCCGCTCTGTGGGAGCGCCACCGCGCGGGCGCCGGCGGCACCGAGATCGCCTCCGCGTACGCGACGATGATGGACCATCTGATCCGTCATCTCTTTTCCGCCATCAGCGAGGAATTCCTGGCGCGTTACCCGACCCGCAGCCCCAACTGCGCCGTGGTCGCGCAGGGAGGCTACGGGCGCGGCGAGCTCTGTCCCTATTCGGATATCGACCTCCTGTTCCTCCATTCCTGGAAACCCTCGGCCTACGTGGAGTCCGTGACGGAAAAGCTGCTCTACGCGCTGTGGGACGCCGGTCTCCAGGTAGGGCACGCGACGCGCAGCGTCGCGGACTGCATCCGCCTGGGCACACTCGACCTTAAGGTCAAGACGGCGCTGCTCGACGCGCGCTACCTGTGCGGCGACTTCGCGCTCTATCAGACCTTCGAGGCGGCGGTCGAGCACAAGCTCGCGCGGCGCCGCGCCTACCGCTTCATCCAGGAAAAGCTGGCGGAGAGCCGGGCCCGGCGGGCGAGCTACGGCGGCTCGGTCTACATGCTCCAGCCGGAGATCAAGGAAGGCGAGGGCGGGCTGCGCGACATTCACACGGCGCGCTGGATCGCGCGGGTGAAGGAAAATGCGCGCGATTTCGACGACCTGGTGCGCAAGGGGATCGTCTCCGCGGCCGACGTGCGCAAGCTCAAGGAGGCCCAGGACTTCCTGTTGCGCGTGCGCAACGAGCTCCATTTTTCCGCCGGCAAGCATCAGGACCAGCTTACCTTCGACGACCAGGAGCGGGTAAGCCGGGCTTTCGGCTACGAGGGCGAGGGCAAGCTCAAAGGCGTCGAGGTCTTCATGCGGCAGTACTATCTCCAGGCGTCGGAGGTGAGCCGCGTCACCTCCCTGATCATCCACCGTCTGACCGAGAGCCAGCGCTCGTTCCTCGGCGGCGCCTACTCCCTGGCGAAAACGCTGCGCGACGGCGTCGTCGTCCACAAGGGGCAGCTCCGGGTCACCCGTCCCGAGATCCTGCGGGCGGAGCCCGGGAATCTCATGCGCGTCTTCGCCGACCTCCAAAAAAGCCGCTGCGAGCTCAGCCACGAAACCCGCGAGCTCCTGCGGGACCACCTGGACCTGATCGACGAGAAGTTCCGCCGCTCGGCGGCCGCGAACCTGCCGTTCTTCGAGATCCTGAAGTGGAAGGACCGCGTCTACGAGACGCTGCTCGAAATGCACCGCTGCGGCGTGCTCGGAGCGTTCATTCCGGAATTCGGACGGCTGCTCTGCATGGCGCTGCACGACGCCTATCACGTCTACACCGTCGACCAGCACTCGCTGCGCCTGATCCAGGAGATCGAGCGGCTCAAGAGCGGCGCCTACAACGACTCGCTCCCGCTGCTGACGCAGCTCGCCCGCGAGGCCGACAAGATCGAGCTGCTCTACCTCGGGCTCCTGTTCCACGACATCGGCAAAGGGTTCGGGGGCGGCCATTCGGAGATCGGCGCGCGCATGGTGCGGCAGATCGCGCGGCGCATGCGCCTCAACGTCGACGACACGGCGCTCGTCGAGTTCCTCGTGCGCCACCACCTCCTGATGACCCACACCGCGTTCAGGCGCGATCTCGAGGACGAAAAAACGATCATCGGCTTCGCCCGCACGATGGGGAGCATCCGGAATCTCAAGATGCTCTACCTCCTGACCTTCGCCGACGTGAAAGCGGTCGGGCCGGACGTCTGGAATCCGTGGAAGGCCTCGCTCCTGGGAGAGCTGTACGTGAAGGCCCTGGACGTGCTCGAGGAGATGGAAAAGGGCGAGCTGCCGCGGCGAAACGTCCAGGCGATCCTGCGGCGGACCGCCCGGCGGCTGCGCCGCCGGCTCGAGGAGCGACACCCCGAGGAGCGCGTCCGCCATTTCCTCGAGACGATGCCGGATCGCTATTTCCTCGCCACCCCGGAGGACGAGATCGCGGCCCATTTCGAGCTGATGGAACAGTTCACCGGCAAGGGCGCCGTGACCGCCGTGCAACATTTCCCCGAAAAAGACTGCAGCTCGTTCGTCGTCTGCGCCATGGATCGCCCGGGCCTCTTCGCCGCCATCACGGGCGTCCTCGCGGCGATGAACCTCGACATCCTCAACGCCCGCATCTTCACCGCGAGCGACGGCCGTATTCTCGACGTTTTCCGCGTGGCGCACCGGGGGAGGTCCGAGCCGGTCATGGACGCGCAGAAATGGGAGCGCGTCCGGGCGGCGCTCGACGGGGTGCTCGCAGGGCGAATCGACGTCGCGCGTCTGGTGGCGTCGTCGCCGGGCTCGGCGCTGTTCCGCAAGCGCGTGCCGAAGGTCGCGACCTCGATCGAAATCGACAACGAGGCGTCCGACGGCTTCACGATCGTCGAGGTCTACACCGAGGACCGGATCGGCGTCCTGTTCACGATCACCTACGCGCTCCACCGCCTGGGCCTCTCGATTCACGTCGCCAAGATCTCCACGAACGTCGATCAGGTCGCCGACGTCTTCTACGTCACCGACGAGCGGGGGGAAAAGATCCACGATGCCGGGCGCCTGGAGGCGATCCGGCGGTCCCTCTACGAAACGCTGGCGCCGCAACCCGATGAAGGACTCGCTCAGCCCGCCCGTTGACGCCTTCCTCGCCGCCATGGAGGTGGAAAAGGGGCTGGCGCGCAACACGCTGGAAGCCTACGGCCGCGACCTCGCCCAGTTCTCGGCGTTCGTGGCGCGAAACGGGATCACATCCTGGAGCGACACCGGCGCGGCGGAGGTCCGCGCCTATGCCGCCGCCGCGCGGGCCCGGGGGCTCGGCCCGCGATCGATCGCCCGCCAGATCGTCACCATCCGCCGCTTCTACCGTTTTCTCGCCGAGCGGCGGTCCATCGCGGCCTTGCCGCGCCTCGCCTTCCGCTCCGCCGCGGCCGGGCGCAAGCTGCCCCACGCGCTCTCGGAAGAAGAGATCCGCCTGCTGCTGGACCAGCCGGACCCGCGCCGGCCGCTCGGCCTGCGCGACCAGGCGATGCTGGAGCTGCTCTACGCCTCCGGGCTCCGGGTCTCGGAGCTGATCTCGCTCCGCCTGCCGCAGCTCGACCTGGAGGGCGACTATCTCGTCGTCCAGGGAAAAGGCTCCAAGGTCCGGGCCGTGCCGTTCGGCCGATGGGCCAAGGAGCGGCTGCTCCGCTACCTCGCCGAAGGCCGACCGCGACTTCTCAAGGGAAGGAGCAGCTCCGCGCTTTTCATCAACCGCTCGGGGCGGCCGCTCACGCGGCAGGGATTCTGGAAGCTCATCAAGGGTTACGCGCGCGCGGCCGGCCTCCAGAAGAAGATCTCGCCGCATACGCTGCGACATTCGTTCGCGACGCACCTCCTCGAAAGGGGCGCGGACCTGCGCTCCGTGCAGTCGATGCTGGGCCACGCCGATATCTCCACGACGCAGATTTATACCCACGTGACCGCCTCGCGCCTGAAGGAGGCCCACCGGCGCCACCACCCGCGCGAACGCGGGAGCGGCGATCCCGCTTCGGGGTAGCGAGGCGCGCCGGAAAACTTGTGTTTTGGGGCGCCTTGCCGTATTCATGGTGGAAATCAGGCTGCGGTTGCCGACGTTGGAAGATACCATCAGACAGATCGCGATCTGGGCGCTGCCCGTGCTGGCCGCCGTCATTTTTCACGAGGTGGCGCACGGCTGGGTCGCCTATCGCTTCGGCGACCCGACGGCGGCGCGCATGGGCCGGCTGACGCTGAACCCGCTCGCCCACATCGATCCCGTCGGGACGATTCTGATCCCGGTTCTGCTGATCGTGGCGCAGGCGCCTTTCCTCTTCGGCTACGCGAGGCCCGTGCCGGTGAACTTCTTCAACCTGCGCAACCCCAAGCGGGACATGATCTGGGTCGCCGCCGCCGGCCCGGCCACCAACTTGCTGCTGGCTCTGGCGTGTGTTTTCCTGCTCAAGGCGACGCTGCCGCTGTTCGCCGGGGCGCACGATTCCGCGCTCGCCGATTTCTTCTCGCCGATCGTGCTGATGGCCCGGAACGGCATCGTCATCAACGTCGTGCTCGCCGTCTTCAACATGATTCCGCTGCCGCCGCTCGACGGCGGCCGGGTGCTGGTCGGCTTCCTGCCCGAGCCGCATTCCTCGACGCTGGCGCGGGTGGAGCCGTTCGGCTTCCTGATCGTGATCCTGCTGCTGATGACGCACATGCTCGATCGGATCATCGGGCCGCCGGTCGGTTTTCTGGTGGATTTCTTCTTCGGTCTCCTGTAGAAACGGATTGATCTCATGGACACGATCGTAAGCGGCGCCCGCCCCACGGGGCGGCTGCATCTCGGCCACCTGCACGGCGCGCTGAAAAACTGGGTGCGCCTCCAGGGCGACTACCGCTGCTACTTCTTCGTCGCCGACTGGCACGCGCTGACCACCGACTACGCGACGCCCCAGGGCATCGAGGAGAACGCGGTCGAGATGGTCAGGGACTGGCTGAGCGTCGGGCTCGACCCGGCGCGGAGCACGCTGTTCCGCCAGTCTTTCGTCAAGGAGCACGCCGAGCTGCACCTCATCTTCTCGATGATCACGCCGGTGCCGTGGCTGGAGCGCAACCCGACCTACAAGGAGCAGATCAGGGAACTCACGGGAAAGGATCTTTCGACCTACGGCTTTCTCGGCTACCCGGTCCTGCAGGCGGCCGACATCACCATCTACAAGGCGAACCGGGTCCCCGTCGGCGTGGATCAGGCGCCGCACGTCGAGCTCACGCGCGAGATCGTCAGGCGCTTCAACCAGCTCTACCGCCCGATCTTCCCCGAGCCCGAGGTGCTCCTCGCCGAGACCCAGAAGCTTCCCGGCCTCGACGGCCGCAAGATGAGCAAGAGCTACAACAACGCGGTCTTCCTGTCGGACCCGCCGGAGGAAGTCGACCGGAAGCTCAGCCGGATGACGACCGACCCGGCCCGGGTACGGCGCACGGACCCCGGCGAGCCCGAGAAATGCCCCGCGTTCCAGCTCCACAAGATCTACTGCACGGAGGACGAGATCGATTACGTTTCCCGCGGCTGCCGGACCGCGGGCATCGGTTGCCTGGAGTGCAAGAAGGTGATGATCAAGCACGTGATCGACGAGCTGCAGCCGATCCGCGAGCGGCGCGCCGCGCTCGAGGCCCGGCCCGACACGGTCCGGGACGTGCTGGCCGACGGCACCCGGGCGGCGCAAAAGAAGGCGGCGGAGACCATGGCCGAGGTCCGTGAGGCGTTGGGCTTGTGAGCACGCGGGTTCAGCTGGAGATTTTCGAGGGCCCCCTCGATCTGCTGCTCCACCTGATCAAGAAGAACGAAGTCAGCATCACCGACATTCCCATCGCCACGATCACCGAGCAGTATCTCGCCGCCCTCGAGCTGATGCAGAGCCTGAACCTCGACGTCGCCGGCGAGTTCCTGGTGATGGCCGCCACGCTCGTTCACATCAAATCGCGCATGCTTCTGCCGGCCGGCGAGGAGGAGCCGGACGAGGAGGAGGGCGACGACCCGCGCGAAGAGCTGGTGCGTCGGTTGCTCGAGTATCAGCGGTTCAAGGAGGCCGCGGACCAGCTCGAGCGGCGCGAGATCCTCGCTCGCGACGTCTTCACGCGCGCCGCTCCGCCCGTCGAGGAGGTCGGCCCTCCCGGCTTTCGCGAACTTTCGGTGATCGAGCTGGTGGCCGCTCTGCAGCGCGTGCTCGAGCGGCTCCCCAAGGACGCGGTGCACGAGGTGGTGCTCGAAAAGATCACCGTCCGGGAGAAGATGACGCTGCTGCTCGACCGGCTCCGGCGGGAGGGGAGGCTCCTCTTCGAGTCCTGCTTCGATGCGGCCGCCTCCCGCATGGAGGTGGTCGTGACCTTTCTCGCGATGCTCGAGCTGGTGAAGATGCGCGTCATCCGGATCTTCCAGGAGGCGATCGCGGCGCCGATCCTGATCGAGCCGGCGGCGCAAATGGAGGCAGCGGGCGAGGAAGAGCGGCATGGAACGTGAGGAGCTGAAATCGATCCTCGAGAGCCTGCTCTTCGTCGCCGACGGTCCGGTGACGCTGCAGCGGCTCGCTGAAGCGCTCGACGGCGTGGACGGCGGGGCCATCCGCGCCGCGCTCGAGGAGCTGGCCGCGGAGCTGGAAGGCGGGCGGCGCGGCATCCGCCTCGTGGAAGTCGCCGGCGGCTACCAGCTGCGCACGCCGCGAGTCAACGCCGACTGGGTCAAGAAGTTCCTTCGCGGGAGGCCCGCTCGCATGAGCCGCGCCACGCTCGAGACGCTGGCGATCATCGCCTATCGCCAGCCGATCACCAAGGCGGAGATCGAGGCGATCCGCGGCGTCGACGTGGACGGCGTGATCGCCACGCTGCTCGAGCGCGGCCTGATCCGCGCGATCGCCCGCAAGGACGTTCCCGGGCGCCCCTTCCTCTACGGCACGACGCAGGAGTTCCTGGAGCTTTTCAACCTCAAGGACCTGAGCCAGCTCCCCGCGCTCAAGGAGCTGGAGGAAATCGCCCCGCCCGAGGGAGTGGGGGACGACGTTCCCGCCGAGCCCGACGAAGAGTGACAGGTTCCCTTCATCGATGGAGCGGCTGCAGAAGATCATCGCGCGGGCCGGGCTCGCCTCCCGCCGGGAAGCGGAGCAGTGGATCCTCGACGGGCGGGTCACCGTCAACGGGCGGGTCGTTCGCGAGCTCGGCACCCGCGCCGACCCCTCAAAGGACAGCATCAAGGTCGACGGCAAACGGATCCGGCCCGCGCCCGCCCGGCTCTATTTCGCTCTCCACAAGCCGCCCGGATTCGTCAGCTCCCTGCGCGATCCGCGCGGCAGGCCGGACCTGACCGCTCTGCTGTCCGGGCTCGGAGAAAAGCAGCGGGTCTACCCGGTGGGCCGCCTGGACTTCAACTCCGCGGGCCTGCTGCTCCTGACCAACGACGGCGAGCTGGCGCAGCGGCTGGCTCATCCCCGCTACGGCGTGCCCAAGGTCTATCGGGTCAAGCTCAGCGCCTGCCCGACCGAAGAGGAGCTGGGACGGCTGCGGAAAGGTATCCGCCTGGAGGACGGCATGACGGCGCCGGCGCGGGTCCGTGTGGTCGAACGGCTGAAGAAGAACGCATGGGTGGAGATCGAGCTGCGCGAAGGCCGGAAGCGCGAGGTGCGGCGCATGTTCGCCGCGCTCGGCTA
Source organism: Candidatus Zixiibacteriota bacterium (assembly GCA_035574315.1). Taxonomy (NCBI): domain Bacteria; kingdom Pseudomonadati; phylum Candidatus Zixiibacteriota; species Candidatus Zixiibacteriota bacterium. Next base: position 22,606 of record DATLYW010000037.1, on the reverse strand, counting down.
TTTCGTCGAGAAGCTGATCAGGATTCGCGTCGGCCCGGTCGCCCTCGGAGGGCTCGAGCCGGGCGCGATACGCCGGCTTACTCCCGCAGAGGTGCGCGAGCTGCGAAGGGCGGTAGGCCTCCCGGAGGATTAGGCCGCGCCGTCGCGCGCACGGCGCGGGCGGCGCTACATCCCCGGTTTGTCTCCTCCCCCCGCCGCCGGCTCAGTGGCGGAGGCTGCAGAACTCTTCGTAATCGATCAGCTCGTGGATCGTCGGCCGATCGCCGCACATCGGGCATTCCGGATCGCGCCGGAGCTTCAGCGTGTTGATCTCCATGGTGAGCGTATTGAAGCACACGAGCTTGCCGATCAGCGGATCGCCCTTGCCGAGGATCAGCTTGATCGTCTCCAGGGCCTCGATGACGCCCACCAGTCCGGGGAGCACGCCCAGGACGCCCGCTTCCGCGCAGCTCGGCGCCATCTCGGCGGGCGGCGGCTCGGGATAGAGGCAGCGATAGCAGGGGCCCTTGCCCGGGTAGAAGACCGTCGCCTGGCCCTCGAACTGGAAGATGCTTCCGTGGACGTTCGGCTTCTTCGCGAGAATGCACGCGTCGTTGACGAGGTATCGCGTCGGGAAATTGTCGGAGCCGTCCACCACGATGTCGTAGTCCTTGATGATGTCCATGATGTTGGCCGACGTGAGCTTCGCCTGGTAGGGGACCACTGTCACGTCGGGGTTCAAGGCCTCGAGCGTGAGCTTGGCCGATTCCACTTTCGGCTTGCCGACGCGGTCGTTGGTGTGGAGAATCTGCCGCTGCAGGTTCGAGATGTCGACGACGTCGTTGTCGATGATGCCCAGCGTGCCTACGCCGGCCGCAGCGAGGTAAAAGGCGGCCGGACACCCGAGCCCGCCCGCGCCTACCAGCAGCACCCTGGCCTGGAGCAGCTTGGCCTGACCCTCTTCACCCACTTCCGGCAGGAGGAAATGGCGGCTGTAGCGGATCAGCTGCTCGGGCGTGTACTGGAAATCCTGGACCCATTTGTATCCGGCGTTCTTCCACGCCGCATATCCCCCGGCCATCGAGGAGACGTTCCGGTACCCCATCTCCTTCAGTACCTTGGCGGCGAGCAGGGAGCGCACACCGCCCGCGCAGTAGGCGATGATCGGCGTGTTTTTGTCCGGAATGGTCGATTCGACCTTGATCTCGAGAAAGCCCCGGGGCAGGGAGATCGCCCCTTCGAGATGTCCTTCCCGCCATTCGTCCTTTTCGCGGACATCAACCAGAACGGGGGCTTTGCCGTTGCTTTTCAAGAGATCGTTTACCTGCTGCGCGGTCACCTCGGGTACTTCTTTACGCGCCTCGGCCATGATCTCCTGGAACGTTTTGGCCATGGCTCCTCCTGACTTCGATCTATGACCTTGTAGGTCCAAATTAGAGCCGGCTCCGGAGAAAGTCAACAACCCCGGACGCGGGCCGCTGTCAGCGAGCGGTCCTGAGCTCCATCTGCAGGCCGTTGCAATCCTTGACGAAGATCGTGGTGAGCTTCCCGGAAGCGTCGCGGTTCTCGCGGACGATCTCGGCGCCCTTGCGCCGGAACTCGGAAGCGACGTGATCGATGTCGTCGACGACGAAACCGTAATGATGCACGCCGGTCTCGCCGTTCGATTCCATGAGCTGGATCGCAGGAGCGCCGTCGATGGTCATGAAACAAAAGCCGTAGCCGGCCGAGCCCTTGCGGATCGCGGTCGGTTTGCCGCCGAGGAATTTCTGGAAGTACTCGATCGATTCGTTGAGGTCCTTGCAGTTGATCGCCACGTGCTCGAGCCTGTAACCCATGAGCCGGCTCCTTTCGTCGTTTTCCGTGATTCAGCCGAACAGTAGCCAAAGGCCGGAATCGAATCAAGGCGGAGACAGGGAGGGTGGCGCCTTGGTCTTGCGCCGAACGTCCGGCCCGGTATTCTGGAACGCGGCGCCGGAGGGAATGAAAAGCGGCGCGCCTTCTCCGGGCGCGGAGGACAATCCATGCTGGATTTCGACGCTTTCGAAGTGCTGACCTTCGACTGCTACGGCACGCTGGTCGACTGGGAGACCGGCCTCTGGAAGGCGCTGCAGCCCATTCTGGCCGGGCACGGCGTCCGGGCCGCCGCCGAGGAGGTTCTCGCGCTCTACGGCGAGCTGGAGTCCGGGATCGAGGGCGGGGAATACCGGGAGTACAGGGAGGTGTTGAAGAATGTGCTCCGGGGGATGGGCTCCAGGCTGGGTTTTGCGCCCGACGAAAGCGAGCTCCGGCGCTTCTCCGAATCGGTCAAGGACTGGCCGGCGTTTCCCGACTCCGCCGACGCGCTCCACGCGCTCGGGAAAAAGTACAAGCTCGCCGTCATCTCGAACATCGACGACGACCTCTTCGAGCTCTCGGCGAAAAAGCTCCAGGCCCGGTTCGACTGGGTCGTCACCGCACGGCAGGTGCGGTCGTACAAGCCTTCGCTGAACAACTTCCGGGCGGCCTTCCAGAGAATCGGTCTGCCCACGAGCAGGATCCTCCACGTCGCGCAGAGCCTCTTCCACGACATCGCGCCCGCAAAGGCTCTCGGCCTTTCCGCCGTCTGGGTCAACCGCCGTCGCGGCAAGCAGGGCCCCGGCGCCACCCCTCCCGCCCGGGCGCACCCGGACCTCGAAGTCCCGGACCTGCTAACGCTGGCGAGAATGGCATGTCAACGGAGTTGATTGTCAGAACAGTGAGCCGGGCTCGACAAGAAGCAGGGACCGGAGACCGGAAATCATTTAATTGTCCGGACTCTTCCGGTACCCGCTCCGACTACGAAACGCGACCGGCGATTTCCGCGAGGCGATCGAGCTGCTCCAGATCGTCCGCGCACGGGCGAAGGATGAGCTCGTCGACGCCCATGTCGGCCTGGCGCTCGATCGCCTCCTTCACGGCCGCCGTCGAAGCGGGCAGGGTGCGCAGCCGCCGGGCGGCAAGCTCGGGACTGTAGCCGTAGTTGGCGTTGATGTAAGCCGCGGCGTGGTCGGCGGCCTTCGGGCCGAGCGCGTAGTAGCTCGCGCCCACCCAGCGCGGCCTGCCGGTCCGTCCCGCCTCCTGCCATTCCCGCTCGATTCGCCGCCACATCTGGAGCAGGATCTCCGGGTCGCCGCCGCCCGGGGCCATGTAGCCGTCGCCCCAGCGCGCGATGCGCCGCGCGATCGCCGGCACGTAGCCGCCGATCAAGAGCTCCGGACCGCCGGCCCTGCAGGGCCGCGGTCCGATCGCCCCGGTCTCCCCCGACAGCGCCTCGCCCGCCCAGAGGCGGCGCAGGGTCGCAAACTGTTCTTCGGAGCGGCGGCCCCGGCGGTGGAAATCGAAGCCGGTGGCGAGGTAGTCGTTTTCACGCACGCCGATGCCGACGCCGAGGGTGAAACGGCCGCCCGACAGGACGTCGATCGTCGCCGCCTGGCGCGCGAGCAGCGTGGTTTCCCGCGTGGGCCCGATCACCACGCTCGTCATCAGCCGGAGGCGCCGCGTCGCGCCGGCGGCGACGGCGAGCAGGGAAAGCGGCTCCAGCGACTGCGACACGACGCGATCGGTTACGGCCACGCTGGAGAACGGCCCGCGCTCCGCGCGCCCGATCCATTCGAGCATGACGTCGCCCGAAGCCGACGCGACGCGGCTCGGCAGTCCTATGGCGATTTGCATGAAGCCTCCGCGGGAAGCAATTCCCGGCGCGTTGGCGCTGCGCCGGCGCCTCGAGCAGTAGCAAATGGCCCCCGCAGGAGTCAAACCGGGGGCTGGAACCCCGCGCGCCGTTGACACCTCGTCGCGCACGCCGGTATAAGGCTCGAAAAGGCGATGAGGTCGAGATCGAGGTCTTCCGCTTCCTTCGAGGTGCCGCCGCGGGCATCTTGCTGACGGGCGAACAGACATCTCTCTTTCCGAGCCCGCGTCGCCAGCCAGACGGGAGGCAGCCATGTTTCCAGGAAAATTCGCTCCGGCCGCGGCGTCTCTCTGGGTCCTGCTCGCCGTTTCCCCCGCCTCGGGGGCTTCGAAGGCGGTGCTGTCCTACGCGAGCTTCAACGAGAGAACGGCGGGGGCGCTTCTCGTCGCCGAGGACCAGGGATTTTTCCAGAAGCAGGGGCTCGACGCGCAGCTCGTCTACGTCCGCACAGGCTCCGTCGCCCTGTCGGCGCTCGCCGCCGGAGAGTCGCAGTTCTATTTCGGCTCGGGCACGGGCGCCACGCTGGGAGCGATCGCGGGAGGCCTCGATGCCGTCTTTGTCGCCGGGCTGGTCAACCGCCTCACCGGTGCCTTCGTCGCCGCGCCGCACATCAGGACGCCCGCCGACCTCAGGGGAAAAAACATCGGGGTCCAGAGCATCGGCGGCGGGATCTGGATGATCACGATGCTGGTTCTGGAGCACTGGGGCATCGACCCGAAACGCGACCGGCTCAACCTGCGCATCGTCGGCGACGAGGCTGTGCTCGCTCAGTCGCTCGCCAGCAAGGCGATCGACGGATCGTACTTCGGCTATACCTTCGCTTCCATCCTCAAGCGCCAGGGTTTCAACGTGCTGGCCGACCTCGCGACGCTGGGGATTCCGTACCAGAGCACGGGAGTGCTCGTGCGCCGGAGCTTTGTCAGCTCCTCGCCGGACGTCGTCGAGAAGGTGCTCCGGGCGATGGCGCTGGCCACGCAGTTCATCGCCAGGCCCGAAAACAAGAAGGCGGTGATGCAAAGCCTCTGGAAAGGATTGCGCCTCAAGCGCTTCGAGGACGCAGAGGAGGGCTACGAGCTGATGAAGACCCTCTACGAAAGAAGGATCTATCCGAACACCGACGGCATTCGTAACGCGATCCGCCTCCTGGGGGCCGGCAACGACAGGATCCGCCAGCTCAGGGCGGAGAACATCGTCGACGACCGCATCGTGCGGAAGCTGGAGAAGGAAGGACTGTTCTGAGGCGAGCCCCGTGCTGCTCGAGCTGGCCGATTTTCCCGTAAAGCGGATTCGCCTGGGCGACAGGTTTCATTACTGCGGCGAGACCCTCGAAGTCGCCGAGCGGGAGCTGCTCGAGCTGACGAGGCAGGACGAGCGGCTCGAGGACGTCTCTCTTGCGGTCGTTCACCCGGGAGAGAAGGTCCGCGTGACCGGAATTCGCGACCTCGTCGAACCGAGAGTGAAGGCATCGGGCGGTGGGGAGGTGTTTCCCGGCACGCTCGGCCCGGTCGCGGCGGTGGGTCGCGGGCGGACGCACCGCTTGTCCGGCATGGCGGTGGTCGCCGCGGCCGAGTACGAGGGCATCGTTCGGGCCGGCCTCGGCGTGCAGCGGAGCGCAATTCTCGATTTCTGGGGGCCGGGAGCGGAGGCGTCGCGCTTCAGCCGCCTCTCGGGACTCGTCGTAATCATGAAGCTCCGCGAGGGTCTCTCCGAGCTGCAGGCGCACGCGGCGATCCAGGGCGCGGCGTTCAAGGTCGCCCGGCGCCTTGCCGGAACCACGCTCGGACTGAAGCCGCCGAGGGTCGAGACTCTGACGCTCGACGAGCGGCGGCCGGGGCTGCCCAAGGTGGCGTTGATCCAGGGTTGTCTCACCGACAGCCACAACCCGCACTCGGGAGTGAGCTACTACGGGCTTCCGATCCGCGACTCGCTCGCGACATTCGTCCATCCCAACGAGCTTTTCGATGGCGCCGTCACGATCGCCGCGACCCGCGCCGTCGGCCACTTTCCCGTCACCTGGGATTGGCAGAATCACGCCCTGGCCCGCGAGTTGTACCGCCACCACGGAAGGTCGCTGAATTTTCTCGGCGTCGTCCTGGAACGGATCCAGTTCGACACTTTTCACGCCAAGGAAGTGGCCGCCCACAACGCGTCCCGGTTGGCCGCCGCCCTCGGCGCCGATGGCGCGCTGATCGCCTGGATCGGCTCGGGGAACGCCTTCGTCGATTTGATGCTGACCCTCCGCGCGTGCGAGCGGCTGGGGATTCGAACGGTCCTCGTGACCTACGAGTTCGGGGGCAGGGACGGCGTCGATTCACCGCTCTTGTACTACGTCCCGGAGGCGGATGCGATCGTCAGCACCGGCAGCCGGGATCGCTGGCTCGAGCTGCCTTCGCCCGATCGGGTGGTGGGTCCTTACGAGAGATTTTCGATCCTGAGCTACCCGGGGGCGCCGGTGGTCGCCGCGCTCGGCGAGCTGACGCTGGACGCGCGCGACATGGTCGTCGGCGGCGTGGACAACTGGGGGACGGAGTCCTGGACCTGCCGGGCCTACTGAAAAAGAGCGGAACGTGCTATCCATGAGGCCGGGAGCGAGAGGAAACAACGACGACTCCCGGGCGTTTACCGGGGGAGGGCAGCGATGATCCACGTGGTCCACGTCGTCAATCAGTTCTTTGCCGGGATCGGCGGCGAAGCGAAGGCGGACCTGCCCGTCGGAAAGCTCGAAGGCGCCGCGGGCGCGGCCCGGGGTCTTCAGGGGCAGCTCACGGGCGGGGCTGAAATCCTCTGCACGATCTACTATGGCGACAACTACTTTCATGAGCATCGAGACGAGGCGCTTGCGGCGATCGTGGAGGCGGTCCGCTCGCTCGGGCCGCACGTCGTCGTCGCCGGGCCGGCCTTCAACGCGGGCCGCTACGGCGTGAGCTGCGTCGAGATCGGCAACGCGGTTTCGGCGGCGTTGCAAATCCCCTGCGTGACCGCCGTGCACGAGGAGAATCCGGCGGTTGCGACCTATCGGGAATTCGCCAACCCGCGCCTTTTCTGCCTCCGCACGGCCGAAACGGCGGCGGGAATGACGGAGGCACTGAAAGCGATGGCGCGGCTCGCGCTCCGCCTCGGGCGAGGGGAGGCAATCGGTCCGGCGGCCGAGGAGGGCTATATCCCGCGCGGCATCCGCCGGCTCGAAACGACCGACTGCACCGGGGCGGAACGCGCCGTCGAAATGCTGCTCGCCAAGCTCGCCGGAAAGCCGTTCGCGACCGAGATCCCGGTCGAGGCATGGGAAGAGACACCACCCGCGCCGCCGCTCGAGCGCCTCCGGGACCGGAAGATCGCCGTGATCACCACGAGCGGCGTGGTTCCATGGGGCAATCCGGATCGCTTCAAGACCTATCGCAACACGCACTGGCGGAAGTACAGCTTCGCCGAGCTCAAGGCGCTCGAAAGCGGCAAATGGGAAGCGATTCACGGCGGATACAACGTCGTCTACATGAACGGCAATCCCCACTACGGCATGCCGCTCGACGCGCTGCGCGCGCTCGAGGCCGAGGGCGCGATCGGGCCGGGAAAGCTCTATCCCGCCTATTACGTTATCCCGGGAAACCAGGGCTCGCCGTCCGTCATGCGCCGGGTCGGGCGGGAGATCGCCGCCGACATGAAAAGGGACGGCGTCGAAGGCGTTCTCCTGGTCGCCACCTGAGGGACCTGCACTCGCAGCGGCGCTGTGATCAGCAAAGAGCTCGAAAGAGAGGGCCTTCCGGTGGCGATGGTCACCGCCATGTATCCCGTCGCCGAACAGGTGAGAGCCAACCGAATCGTGAAGGGGGTGAGCATCCCTCATCCGTGCGGCGATCCGAGCCTGCCGGCCGAACTCGACGCGCGTCTGCGCCTGCAAATCGTCCGGACGGCGCTTTCCGCGCTCGAAGCTCCGGTGGACAGGCCGACGATCTTTTCGCCAGGCGCCGCCGGGGAGGCCCCCGGTCAGCGGTAGACCCGGTGTTCCGAGCCCGAGGGCTTCGAATCTCGAATCTCGAACCTCGAACCGGGAACCTCGAACCTGCAAAAAACATGCGACTCGAGCTGGCCGACTACCCCGTTCACGAAATCCGCCGCGGAAAGCGATTCCATTACGCCGCCGGCGTCCTGGAGATCGACGAAGGCGCTCTGGAAAGCACGCTGCTCGGCGACGAGCGCCTCGAGCGGGCTTCTCTGGCTGTGGTCCGCCCCGGCGAACGGGTCCGGATCACCGGCATCCGCGACGTCGTCGAGCCGCGCGTGAAGGTTTCAGGAAGCGGGCAGGTCTTCCCGGGCATCCTGGGGCCGGTGGAGGGCGTGGGCGCGGGCCGAACGCACCGCCTTTCGGGAATGGCGGTAACCGCCGCCGCGGCTTACGAGGGGACCGTGAGGGCCGGGCTCGGCGTACAGCGAAGTGCGCTACTCGATATGTGGGGGCCGGGGGCCGAGAGCTCGAAATTCGGGCGGCTGCTTCACCTGGTGCTCATCATGCGGCTGCGCGAGAGGCTTTCCGAGCTGGACGCCCACGCGGCGATTCAGCGGGCGGAGCTCGAGGTCGCACGCCGACTCGCGGAAGCGACGATCGGGGCAAAGCCGGCGGGCGTCGAGATCTTCGACCTGTCCGAGCGGCGCGCCGGTTTGCCGAACGTCGCCCTGATCCAGGGTTGCCTGACCGACGACCACAACCCGCATTCGGGGGTGAGCTATTACGGCATGCCGATACGGGAGTCGCTCGCCACGCTGGTCCATCCCAACGAGCTGCTCGACGGCGCCGTCGCCGTCAACGCGACGCGCTGCATCGCCTATTTTCCGGTCACGTGGGACTGGCAGAACCATCCGCTGATGCTGCGGCTCTGCCGCGAGCACGGCCGCCGGTTGAATTTCGCCGGGATGATCCTGCAGCGCATTCGCTACGAAACGTTTCACGGCAAGGAAGTGATCGCGCACAACGCCGCCCAGCTCGCCGCCGCGACCGGCGCGGATGGCGCCCTGGTAGCGTGGCTGGGTTCGGGCAACGCCTTCGTCGACGTCATGCTGACGTTGCGCGCGTGCGAGCGACTTGGCATCAGGACCGTTCTGGTGACCTACGAGTACGGCGGCAAGGACGGCATCGACTCGCCGCTGCTCTTCTACCTGCCGGAGGCGGACGCCACGGTGAGCACGGGCAGCCGCGACCGCTGGCTCGAGCTGGACGAGGCGGAGAGGGTCGTGGGGCCGTACGAAGAGGTCCGCATCCTGAGCTATCCCGGCGCGCCCGTGGCGGACGCCCGAGGTCGTTTGACGCTGGACGCGCGCGACATGATCGTCGGCGGCGTGGACAACTGGGGCGGGGAAAAATGGATTTGCAAAGCGTATTAGTACAGAGTTCCTTTACATTGCACTTTTGAGCTTGCGAACGATCGAGCCGCCGCGAAGCGGCAGGAGCAACTGAGCAGATGTCGAGCGCAACCCCCGTCGTCAGGGCGGCAAGCACCGTCCTCATCCATACGCCTGGGATGGTGCGTTACGGCTCGAAGCCGGCGCGCGAGATCGCGGCGAAGCCGGCGAAGCTGGAAGAGCTTTACCGAAGGCTTCGCTCCCCGCGGGAGGCGCAGAGCTATCTTCCCAACCTGGTGTTCGTGGGGGCCCGAGGCGCCGACGCGCTGCGCGAGACTCCGCGCCCGTGGTTTCGCCGCAGCGAGGAGCCGCGGGAGGAGGCCTTCGGCGAGATGGTCGACGAGGCCCGCTTTCTCGCGCTGCTCGCGCTCGCCGACCCTTTCAAGCACGTTTGCCTTCTCGATCGCTTCTGGGGGGACCTGGCGGCGACGCCCGCAGAGGCGATGATTCGCGGGGACTTTCCCGCCTCGGAGCCCCCCCTCGCCGATGCGGCCACGCTGAGAGCCAGGATCGAGAGCGGCGGCGGCCTCCCGCTCTTTGCGGGCGCGAGCCCCGATCCGGTAGGCTGGATCGCCGACGGGCACCCCGAGGACGCGTCGCTTTCCGCCTCGGTCCTGCTCGAGAACCTCTGCGGCAAGGTCTCGGCCGCGCTCGCGGTCAACGGCCTGTTCACGGGCGACGGCCGGCTCGGGAAAAGCGAGGTTGACCTCGTGCTCGGCTGCTCAGAAGAGGCGGTCGGCGACCGCTACCAGCGCGGAGGGGGGAATCTTGCCAAGGCGATCGCGGAACTCGCCGGTTGCGAGAAGGCTTCGGGATTCGACATCAAGGACTTCTGCGCCGCGCCGATTCCCGCGATCGTCACTGCCGCGGCGCTGGTGCAGGCCGGGGTCGCGCAAAACGTGGTCGTTGCCGGCGGCTCGTCGCTGCCCAAGCTCGGCATGAAGTTCCTCTACCATCTGGACAAGCAGATGCCGGTGCTCGAAGACGTGCAGGCCGCGGTCGCCGTCTGGATCGGCCGCGACGACGGCCACAGCCCCGTGGTCAACCTCGACTCGGTCGGCCGCCATCCGGTATCCGCGGGCGCTTCACTCGATCAGCAGCTCAGGAATCTCGTCCTCGAGCCGCTCGAACGGCTCGGCCTCGAGCCGTCGGCGATTGATAAGTTTGTCACGGAGCTGCATAATCCCGAGGTAACGATCCCGGCCAACGGCGGGGATGTCGCCGAACGCAATTACCGGATGCTCGGCGCGGTGCTGGCCAAGGCGGGGAAGATTGCCCGGAGCGAAATCGCGCCGTTCGTGGAACAGAAAGGGCTGCCGGGATATGCGCCAACGCAGGGCCACATCGCCTCCGCCCTGTGCTACGTGCCGCACGCCCTGCGGGGGCTGACCCGAGGGAGCCTCCGGCGTTGCCTGCTCTTTGCGCGGGCGAGCCTGTTTTTGGGACAGATGACGCAGCTGAGCGACGGGATGTCGGTTCTGCTGGAGCGGCATCCCTGAGGCTTCGCGGGAGAGAAGAGTGAACATGGAGCTTCGCGGGAAGAAACTCATCATCCTGGGCGAGCGGGACGGGGTGCCCGCCCACACGATCGAGCAGGCGATCGACGGCCTGGGCGCGGACGTGGTCTACTCGAACACTCAGTGCTTCGTTTGAACCGCCGCCGGAGCGGTGGACCTTGAGGTTCAAGGTCGAATCAAGCAGCTCGCCGAAGAGCACGGGCGTGAGGCGCTGGCGGTGCTTCTCGGGGCGCCGACCCCGGACGCCGCGCTGATCCAGTTCGAAACCGTGACGCGCGGCGATCCGACCTACGCCGGGCCGCTCGCCGGAATCGCGCTCGAGCTGCCCGCCTATCACGTCTTCGAGCCCGAGTTCAGGGCGCTGATCCCTCCCGCGCGCTACGAGGAGCTGATCGAGACCCTGGAGCTGGGGCTCGAATCGGACGCGATCCGCGAAGCGCTCGTCCAGGCGCGCTCCTCTTGAGACTGCGTCAGGCCCTGCCTTCGCGCGCGGTCGCAATGAGCACGAAAGCGCACTGGGAACGCCTCTACGAGAATACGGCGCCGGAAAAGCTCGGCTGGTATGAGCCGCATCTGCAGACCTCGCTCGGCTGGATCCGAGAGCTGGGCCTCGATTCTTCCGCCCCCATCATCGACGTCGGCGGCGGCGCCTCGACGCTCGTCGACGATCTGCGGCAAGCCAGCTACAGCGCCGTCACGGTCGTCGATCTGTCGGCGAAAGCGCTCGCCCTGGCGAAAGCCCGGCTGGGAGAGAGGGCCGACGCGGTTACATGGCTGGAGGGCGACATTACGGCGATGGACCTGCCGGCCGGCTATTACGCGCTGTGGCACGACCGGGCCGTGTTCCACTGTCTCACCCACCCGGATGCGGCGCCCGTTTGCAGCGGCCTGCCGGTGCGGCGTTACGGGGCGGACGAGCTGAAAGGAGAAATGGGCTCCGAACTCGAGCTCGAGCGCCACGTTCGGGAGGTTCACCGCACGCCCGCCGGGGTCGCGCAAAGCTATCTCTACTGCCTGTTCGGGCGGGAGGGCTGAAACGCCGGATTGCCGGAGGCGAGCCCCGGGTCAACCGATCGCCTCCATCGCGGCGGCGAGCGCGCCGCGGTAGGCGCGATCGATCTCCATGCATTCGCGGGCGGCTGCCAGCACCTCGCGCTGCGCTTCGTCGGTCCGCGCGTGCTTCTCGAACACCCCCCACATCATGTCGGAGTGCTCCACGTCCGCGACCGAGTGCACTTTCGAGGACGGCGCCTCTTCCAGAGGGATTCCCAGCTCCTCGACCCACTTCCGCGCGATGCGCGCCGAAAGGCCGCCGCCCTTGACGATCCGCCCGTTGTTCCGCCTCTCGAGCATCGTGGAGCTGGTGAAAGCCTGAAGCCAGGGGCGGTCCTTCGCCAGAAACAGCCAGGCGTAATGCGCGGCGCGCGCGCCCGGAATCGGCTCGGCCCGCTCGATTTCCTCCGCGCTGACGCCGACGCTCGCCGCCTGACGCACGACCAGCGTGTAGTGGTCGAGCCCTTCGCGCCGGTCGCTGATGAGCTCGTCCTCCTCGTGCTTCCAGATCAGCTTTTTCACGTCGAGCGGGGCCGCGCCGAGAACGAAGCCCCAGCAGTCCCTGCGATTCTTCGTGTAGAGCGCGTTGTGGATGATGTAAAAGCGCGCCCGCTCCGGCGTGAGCCGGACCGAGAAGAGGCGCCGGAACTCCGGGCTCTCGAATTGAGCGTTCGCCATGTGATCGAGCTCGCTTTTCAGCCGGTCGAGATCCGCCATCTTGGTTCCTCCGTCCGCTCAGGGGACCGCCGGAGGCGTTGCGCCGATCTTCCACAGAAAAAGCGTGCGCGAGTCGTACAGCTCCCCGGAAGGATCGTCGCCCGGATTGACGTAAACCACCCGGGTCGGCGGCCAGTCGTCGATGTCGAAATCGTGCGCGACGACCCTTGCGCCCGGCCGGAGCTTCTGCAGCTTGGGTCGTATCGCGTTGTTGAACCATTTGAACATGTACAGCGTCACCACGGTCGCCTCCGACAGATCGACAGCCAGAGCGTCGCCGGCGCGAAACTCCACCAGGTGGCCCACGCCTGCTTCTTTCGCCTTGCGAGTCGCCTCCCGGACCAGGTCGGGGTTCATGTCGATTCCCACGCCGCGCGCGCCGTATTTCTTCGCCGCCGTGATCAGGATGCGGCCGTCTCCGCTTCCCAGATCGTATACCACGTCGTCCTTCTTGACCTCGGCGAGCTCGAGCATCCTCTCGACCACGATCATCGGCGAGGGAACGAAGGGAATGGGATCCTGGGAGGCCGCGGGGAGCGGCAGCAGCAGGACCGCGAGCGTCCAGGCCAGAGCCGAAGCGTGCTTCATCGCGTGGGGCACCTCTTTTCCGCCGCCGGCGGCTGCATAGCCAAATACAAGCTTGCACCGGCTGCTGTCAACAGCGCGCCCGCTTGACAGAAGAAAGGGGGCGTTGTTTAGTAGCGGCTTGCAATGGGGGTGAAGGGCGCGACGCTGGGGCACATCGTTTTCAACGTGCGCGACCTCAAGCGGTCCGAGCGGTTTTATCGAGCGGTGCTCGGCATGAAGGTTTCCGCCCGCAACCGGCGCACCCGGATGACGTTTCTGAGCTTCGGGCGCGAGCATCACGACATCGCCTTGATGGAGCTGCCGCCGGGAGCCAGCCACCCGGCGGGTGGGGGAGTGCCCAAGCTGCACCACTTCTGCATCTACGTGAAGAGTCCGGGGGAGGTGGACGCCCTGGAGCCCCTTCTCAGGAGGCGTAAGGTCGCCATCGTGAGCGGGCCCGAGGACCTGGAGGTGGCGGGCAACCGCTCAATCGCGTTTCTCGACCCGGACGGCAACCGCGTCGAGGTTGCCTGCAACGCTCACAAGTTCGGGTTCGACAGGAGGAAAAATCGATCGTGAGCTGTCCCGCCGGCCGCGCCGGCGGCGGGGATTCCGAGGTGCTTCATGTCCGCACAGGCGTTATCGAACGGCAGGCCACTGCCTCCGAAGGAGTTCTGCCAGCTCCTGATCAACGAGGTCAAGCAGGGCCACGCCCGGCTGCACCATCCTTTCTACCTGGCTCTCTACGACGGCAAGCTTCCCCTGGAGGCGATCCGCGTGTGGGCCAGGGAGGCCTGGGGGATATTTGCTTGCAACGTTGCGATCAACACGGCGAAGCTCGTCCGCTGCCAGCTTTCCGGCATTCACGATCCGGAGATTCACAAGAAGTTCGTCGACGTCATCCATTCCGAAGTCGGTTATCAGTACTTCGAGGGGAGCCCGCGTCCGGTTCCCGGCCATCGGGCGCTGTTCCTGCGTTTCGGCGAGAGCATCGGCATCCCGGCCGCCGAGCTGGAGCGCCGCGAGCGGGAAGAGGACTTCCTGCCGACGACGGTCCTGGCGCGGACGGGCTGGCTCGACATCGCGCTCAGGAGCCCGCATATCCTCGAGCAGGTGGCCTCGACCAACTGCTGCAACGAATTCTCCAACCAGCTGACCGGCGGCCGTTTCTTCCGCGCCTTCAAGAACCACTACGGTCTCGCGGAGCGCGACATCGAGTTCTTCGCCGAGCACGGCGAGGCGGACACCGGGCACAGCAACATAGGCTACGAGCTGGTGGAGCGCTTCGCGACCACCCACGAGCTCCAGGTCCGGGTGCTGAGGGCGCTGCGCAAGGGCCTCGGGATCTGGTGGGCTCTTACCGACGGAGTGGCCCGCGAGTGCGAGAAACTCGCTCGCTGAGCCGGAAAAAGCGAGGCCCGCATGGATCTTCTTTCGCCGGTCCATCTCAAGCGCTGGGTGGCGGAGAACCGCGCGCTCTTCGATCCGCCGGCCAGGACCAACCGCGTCCTGGCGCATTATAGCGACTTCATCGTGATGATCCTCAGGGGGCCGAACACGCGGCTCGACTTCCACGTCGAATCCGGGGAGGAGTTCTTCTACCAGATCGAAGGAGACATCGAGCTGCACCTCAAGCCCTCCGGCCGGGCGCGGGAAGTCGTCACGATCCGGGAGGGAGAGGTCTTTTTGTGCCCGTCCGGCCTGGCCCACTCGCCCCGGCGCCCGGACAACACCTGGGGCCTCGTCATCGAGCGCAAGCGGCGAGACGACGAAAGCGAACGCTTCCAGTGGTTCTGCGAGCGCTGCGACGAGGAGGTCCTCGCCGAAACCGTAACGCAAGGGAATATCGCGGCGCAGGTCTCCCGCATCTACCAGGCCTTCAACGCCGACCCCCGGGTGAGGACCTGCAAGAAGTGCGGTTGGGTCTTTCCGCAGACGCCGATGGCGGAGCGCCTGGGTTTCCTGGATCCGAAACGCTGAGCCCGGGCGGCGGCGGCCTCGCCTCCGCGCCCGATTCTATCCCTCCAGGAAATCGAGCAGCACGCGGTGGAACTCCTCGGTCTCCTCGATCTGGGGCTCGTGCGCGGAGTTCCTGAACCGGTGCACTTTCGACCCGGGAACGATCTCCTGGAAGCGCACGTCCCAGTCCGGCTGGTTGAGCGGGTCGTGCTCGCAGGACATGATCAGGAGCGGGGTCCGCAGCCGGGAAAGGCTGCGCACGAACTCTTCCACGGTCGAGCGCGGCTGATGCACGGGGCTTCGGAGCCGCGCCGCGGAGAGCGCCTCCCACGCCCCGGGGACGATGGAGCTTTGGTACCGCTCCTCGACGTTCTCCGGAGTCTGCCATTTCGGGTCGTGGTAGAGCAGGGCGACGATCTTCCTCATGTTCTCGAGCGACGGGACGTAGTTCTCCAGGTCCGCCTGGAAGTTGGTCTTGAAGACGCTGGCGTTGCCGCAGATCGTGACCATTTTCAGGATCTGGAAGGGTGGCGGCTCCATGACCGCGGCGCGCAGAATCGTTCCCCCGCCGCTCGAGCTGCCGACGAAGAACGCCCCCTCGACCCCGAGGGTCTCGAGAAGCCGCTTGAGATGCCTGATGCGAAAACCCGCCGGATCGGAAAAGCTGTAGATCTTGTCGGTCCCGCCCCAGCCGAGCATGTCCGGGGCGATCACGCGAAAGCGGCGCGCGAGGAAATCGATGTTGGCGCGCCACGTGATCTCGGCGGAGGCGCCGTACTCCCCGCCGTGGAGGAGCACGAGCGGCTGGCCGCTTCCCGCCTCGAGGAAATGAGTCTTGATGTCGCCGACGAAAACCGTGCGGTGCTCGTAAGGCATGGGGGCGGGCCGGGCGGAACCGTTACAGGAACACGACTCCGCCGTCGACCGAGAGCGTCTGGCCGGTCATGAAGTCGCTGAGCGGCGAGGCCAGGAACAGGACCGTGCCGACCAGATCCTGCGGCACCTGCACGCGCTTCAGGGCGCGGTCGCCCAAACGGGCCTGACGGTACTTGATGATCTCCTCGGTCGGATTTTCCTCGGACAGCGTCGATCCCGGAGCCACCGCGTTAACGTTGATGTTGTCGTCGCCGACCTCGCGGGCGAGCGTGCGGGTAAAGCCGATCACGCCGGCCTTGGAAGCCACGTAGTGGATCCTGCCCGGGCTGCCGTTCAGAGCGGTGCCGGAGGAGATGTTGATGATCTTGCCCGCTTTCTGCTTCCGCATCGCGGGGAGCACGGCGCGGCAGCAGAAAAACAGCCCTTTCAGATTGACGGCCATCATGCGGTCCCACTCGGCGGGATCGATCGACTCGATGCCGCCGCGGTTCATCGGAATCGTCGCGAAGACAGCGGCGTTGTTGACCAGGATGTCGATGCGGCCGAATTCCTCCAGGGCCCTGCGCGCCATCGCCTGCGTCGAGCCTTCGTCGGAGACGTCGACCGTGACCGCGACCGCCGACGCTCCGGTTTCGCCGCCGACCTCCTTTGCGACCCTGGTCGCGGCCGGGCCGTCGATGTCCGCCACCACCACCCGCGCCCCCGCACGGCCGAAGCCGAGACAGTAGGCCCGCCCGATGCCGTGCCCGCCGCCGGTGACGATCGCAACCTTGTCCTTGAGCCCGTCGATCATGTCGTTTCCCTCGCTCGAAGCTGCGGCAACCATAGACTCGAAGCGGAAAAACTGTCAAGCTCCGCGCGCCGATCTGGCCAATTCGCGACGGTGTGCTATGATCGGGTCCCGATCGCAGCTCTTCTGCCGGGTACGATGCTCCTTGTCCAGCGTAAAATCATTCCCGGGGTGATCGCCCTGGCGCTCTGGTCGAACGCCGGGGCCGCGCAGGTCGCTCCCGCCGCAGCGCCGCAGGCCGGCCCCCGCGAGGCGGAAGAGGCCAAACGCGACGACGACGCGCTCATCCGTGGCGCCGTGCTCCAGTACGGCAGCCGCGCCGCCGCCAGCCGGGCCCTGGCGGGCCTGGGATGGGACGCGTTTCGCCGCGGCGCCCTCGACGCCGCCATGGAGCGGTTTCGCCAGAGCCGCATCCTCAACCCCGGCAACTATCAGGCCTACTGGGGCGAGGGCGCCGTCCTGAACGAGCGCGGCAAGGTGCGGGAAGCGATCGATCAGCTCGAGCGGGCGCGCGAGCTGATCGACGACCCGAAGCAGCGGGCAAGATTGCTGGCCGATCTCGGAGCGCTCCATTCGGAGTACGCCGTGCGCCTGGGGGAGGACCGGCAGCTCGAGCGGGCGCGCCACTTCGTCGCCGCCAACCAGCGCTTTACGGAAAGCGCCGAGGCCGATCCCGGCCTGGGCATGAGCTGGCGCGAATGGGCGATCTCGCTTTACGCCCAGCAGAGATACGAAGAGGCCTGGACCAAAGCCAAACGAGCGCAGGAGCTGAGAGCGGAGCCTTTCCCGGAGCAGTTCCTGGAAAGGCTGCGCGCCAAAGTGCAACGAGAGCCCTGAAGGCCGACGGAGTGAAGCCGTCGAACAGCGCGAACGTTTTTTGAGCGGCCGCCGGGACCTCGCCGAGCGTGAAGGATCACCGGGCACGACACGCAGCCCCTGGAGCTCGATCGGCGCCGGGCGGAAGCCTTTTCCGACAGGCTGCGCGGACTCCCGCCGTCGACTCCCGCCGCGATCGCTGCGCGCGCGAAGATCTACGCGTCGATCGTCTGTCCGCCGTCGATCACCAAAGCGTGGCCCGTGACGAACGAAGCTTCGTCGGAAACGAGGAACAGCACGCCGTAGGCGATTTCTTCGGGCCGCCCCATGCGGAGCAGCGCCTTGTTGCTGCTGCCGAGCCTCTCCCTTTGCTCTTCGGTCATGCCGTCGAGCGTTCGCCGCGGCGGAAAGCCGCGGAATCGAGGCGTCTCCACGGCTCCCGGACAGACGCAATTGACGCGAATGCCGTACGGACCGTAGTCCAGCGCCATCTGCCGCGTGAGGTTGATGATCGCCGCCTTGGTCGCGCAATAGCCGGGATAATCGGGCGAGGCGAGCAGGCCGAAGGTCGATGCCGTTGTCACGATGTTGCCGCTGCGCTTGCGGATGAAATGCGGGAGCGCCGCCCGGGCGCCGCGAAACATGGCGTTGAGGTTGAGGTTGAGAATGAAGCTCCACTCTTCGTCGGTATGCTCGTGGAGCTTCTTTCGGATCCCGCCGCCCGCGTTGTTGTACAGGATGTCGAGGTCGCCGAAGGTCTCCAGCGCCGCGGCGACCATCCGGTCGCAATCCTCCTGCCGCGTGACGTCGGCGCGCATGAACACGGCCTGGCCGCCCTCGCGCTCGATCAGCTCGTCGACGCGTGGCGCGATCTCCTCCTGAATGTCGCAGCAAAGCACGCGGGCGCCCTCTCTTGCGAACAAACGCGCCGTCGCGCGCCCGATCCCGCTGTTGGCGCCCGTGATCAGCGCCACCTTGCCCTGAAGCCTGCCCCGTCCCGGGCGGAGCATCGGATGCTCTTCGGTTTCGTCGGCCATCTGGACCTCCCCTCAACCGTTTCCGAACCTTCTAAGCGGCAACCCTTCGTCGCCGCTGCGCTGGGGCCGCCCCTCGCACTCCCTGTCGATCGCCATTGCGTATCCCGCGCGCGGCAGGGCCGGCCGCTCCCGGCCCGCTTTCGACGGATGTCTGCGAACGGCGAGCTCCTTATTATTAATTTCTCCTGTAAAGCTGCTTGATGAAGCCCGCCCCCTCGATTTCCCGGATCAGGCTGGGATCGACGAACGTCTTCGGATCGGCGGTCGCGGCCTTGGGATTTCGCGGCGCCAGATCCTCGAGCAACGTCTTCACGCCCTCCGGCGTCGGCAGCAGGTTTTCGGGAAAGACCGCGTTGTAGGCTCGATAGGCGCGCTCCAGCCCCTCGGGGTCGGTCAGCCGCAGGTTCTTGCTGAAGATCGCCTTGCTGCTTTCCTTTTCGGTCTTGATCGAGTGGACCGCCTCGATCATGGCGCGCGCGAAGCGCAGCATGACGGGCCGGCGGGCCCGGGCCGTGCTTTCCTTGGTGAGCACCGCATTCCACCAGAAGGGGATCTTCAACGAGCCGATGTCCAGCAGGTCGCGGAAGCCGAGCTTTTCCGCCTCCCGCACGAAAGGCTCGGGCATGATCGAAAACTGCACGACTCCTTTGGACAGCGCGGCGAACCTTTCCGGATTACCGCCCGCGGTAATGATCTTGACGTCCTTTTCCGGGTCCACGCCGAGCCTCCTCAGCGCGAGCCGAAGCCCGAGATCGGAAGTGCTGCCGAGACGGTTGACGCCGCCCGTCCTCCCTTTGAGCTGCTCCACGCGTTCGATGGAGGGAATGGAAATGATGTGGTCGACGAAGGTGGGGACCATCCCCAGAATCATGACGATGTCCGCTCCGGCGAGGCGCGAGCTGACAAGCGTCGTCACCGAGGTGACGATCACGTCCAGCTCGCCGGCGAGCAGAGCCTGCACCGCCGTGGGGCTGTTGGTGATCCGGATCACCTCGCCGTGCAGGCCGTGCTTCTTGAGCAGCCCTTTCTCCTGCACGACCCAGATCGGGCTGTTGGCGGGGCTGTCTCCCGCCCACGCGATTCGCAACCGTTCCTGGGCCTCCGACGATCCCTGTCCGCCGAAAAAGGCGCCCGCCAGGCAGACGGCGGCCGCGAACAAAACAGAAATGACTTGCATAGATCCTCCGGGTTTATTGCTCGATGGGCTCGTCGATGTTCAGAATGCGGACCATATATCCCGGTCGCAGGGACCGCGCGCGTTCAATCGACTGAAGTGTTCAGGCGGCTCCACCGTTCAGCCGCCGGGCTGCGTTCAAGCCATACCGCGGAGCGGCGGCGCCCGCTCACTGCTGACTAACTGGCTAGCACGCGTGCCGCGGACGGGCAAGGAGCGCCCGGCAAGCGCGCGCCGGGTCCGTCGATCCTCGGCTATTTCTTGTAGAGCTGCTTGATGAACCCGGAGGCCTCGAATTCCTTGACCAGGCTGGGATCGACGAAAGCCCTGGGATCGGCCGCCGAGGCTTTGGGATTGCGCGGCGCCAGATCGTCCAGCATGGTCTTTACGCCCTCCGGGGTCGGGTAGGGGGCTTCTGGAAAGACCCTCGAATAGTCCTGGTAAGCGCGCTCCAGACCCTCGGGGTCGCCCACCCCGAGATTTTTCTTGAACAGCTTCTTTGCGTACTCCTTTTCGGTCTTGATGATGTGGATCGCTTCG
The DNA here is from genome assembly GCA_035574315.1 of Candidatus Zixiibacteriota bacterium. NCBI lineage: Bacteria > Pseudomonadati > Candidatus Zixiibacteriota > Candidatus Zixiibacteriota bacterium. The sequence goes on along the minus strand of DATLYW010000037.1, from coordinate 2,478 downwards.
ATCATGGCGCGCGTGAGCTTGAGCAGCAGCGGCCGCTTTGCCTTGACGATCGCTTCGCGGCTCAGAATCCCGTTCCACCAGAATGGAATCTTGAGGTCGGCCACGTTGTAGAGGTTGCGAAAGCCGAGCTGCTCCGCCTGCGTCAGAAAAGGCTCGGGCATGATCGTGAACTGCGTGAGCCCCTTGGACAAGGCCGCGAACCGCTCGGGGTTTCCCCCCACGGGAAGGATCCTGACGTCCTTCTCCGGATCGACGCCGAGCCGCCGCAGAGCGAGCCGCAGCCCGAGGTCCGAGGTGCTTCCCAGCCGGTTGACGCCGCCCACTTTCCCCTTGAGCTGCTCGACCTTCGTGATGCTCGACAGCGACACGATGTGATCGACGAAAGTCGGCACCACGCCGACGATCATCACGGTATCGGCTCCCTGGAGCCGGGAGCTGGTAAGCGTCGTCACCGAGATGCTGGCCGCGTCGATCTCGCCGGCAAGCAGCGCCTGAAGAACGGTGGGGCTGTTGCTGATGGCGATGATCTCGGGCTGAACGCCCTGCTTCTGCAGGAGCTTTCGCTCCTCGATCACCCAGATCGGGCTGTTGGTCGGGCTGAAGCCCGCCCACGCCAGCCGCAACTTTTCCTGGGCCAGGCCAGCGGCAGGTATGCCCAGAGCCAACCCGAGTGCAACGACCGCCTTCATGATGCGCTTCGGCATGATGTCCCCCTTGATCTCTTCGGACGTGCCGCTGTTCCGTCGAGCGGGCCGTCGAAACGGGCCGAAAGTAGCACTTCGCTTTCGCATCCGTCAAGGCGGATTCCCGTCATGTTTCTCGGGGCATTGCTGCGGCGGCCGTCGGCGACGGGTGAGGAAACGAGCCCGCGGTCGCCGGAGGGCTTTATTTTCGTCCGGTTTGTGATATGCGCTGGCGGAATTCTCCCGCAGGCCCCGCCGCCCGTGCCTTTCTCGCCATCCAGTGGGAGCCCGCGGGACCGATGAATCGGCGTTCGCCGACCGCGTCTAAAACTTTGGAGGCTCGCGGGAACCGGGCGAGGCCGCTGGAGGGAGGATCCGGCGGGAAAATGAAATGACCTCTTGTTTCTCCGACCAAATTCGTATACGGAGGCAGCAACCATGCAACGGGTAACGGCGTTCGGGTCGGTCTTGCGCTCTTTCTGGCCCTCGACCGCGGCATGCGGCATGCTCCCCAGCGCCGAAACGGACGGCGCGGCGCGGCGTTTCGACGAAAGAACGGTCGCGGACTTCTACCGGGGCAAGACCGTCCGGATCGTGGTCGGATTCTCCGCCGCCGGCGGCTACGACCAGTATTCGCGCCTGGTCGCGGAGTTTCTCGGCATGAGCCCGGACCTGCGGGGACGGCCGTAGCGCGCCATGAAGTGAGCCAGGAAATAGCCAGGGATGAACAAGAAAACGGAAGGAGGTCGCCCGATGTTCGCTAAAGCCAGTGGAGTGCTGTTCCTTTTTGCGACCCTCGGCGTCCGCGCCGCGCTCGCCGCGTCCGCGCCCGCCGAGACCATCGACGAGCTGTACAAGAAGGCGCTCAAGGAAGGCGGGGTGCTCAACTGTTACTGCTCGCTCGCGCAGATCAACGCCGAGAAGATCTATCCGGTTTTCGAAAAGCGCTTTCCGGGAATCAAGATCAATCATGTCGACGCCACGTCGGACAAGCTCTCGGCGCGGGCCATCGCGGAGGCCCGGGGCGGCCGGACGATCGCGGACGTCCTCGAGTTCGGCCTCGAAGACATCAACAAGGTCCAGGCCCAGGGACTGATCCTCGAGAAAACTCCTCCCGAGGCCGCCGACTACCCCGACAACCTCAGGGGGTCCTTCTGGACGGCGAACAACCTGATCTTCTTCGTCGGCGCCTGGAACACCAACCTGGTCAAGAAGGACGAGGAGCCCAAGAGCCTGGACGATTTCGCCCACCCCCGCTGGAAGGGCCGGCTGATCGCCGAGCCGCGCGACTACGAGATCCTGATCGCGCTCACGCACAAGCACAAGAGCCTGGAGAAGGCGCGCGCGGTGCTGGCCAGGATCGCCGATAACAACGTCGAGTTCCACAGGGGCCACTCGCAGCTCGCGGAATTCCTGGTCGCGGGCCAGGCGGCGGCGTGCTTTACCTGCTACTCGCACCATTATCCGGGGCGCAAGCGAAAGGGAGCGCCCGTGGACTACATGCTGACGGAAGGGGCGGCGGGCATCATCGCGGTCGCGGTCATGAAGGATGCCCCGCACCCGAACACCGCCTGGCTGTTCAACCGCTGGGCCGCCTCGGTCGAAGGGCAGACCGTCTACTCCAAGGGCGGGCGGACCCCGGCGCACCCGAAGGTGGAGCCCAGAGACCCCATCCGCCCCAAGGTGATCTACGCCGTCGGCGTCGAGGACCTCAAGCAGTACACGAAGTACGAAAAGGTCTGGAAGGAAGTGTTCAAGCTCCGCTGATGGAGGCGGGCGGGGCCTCGCCCGGCCC